>NZ_JAHFPF010000113.1:9131-9866 GCF_023259385.1 Brevundimonas sp.
CCGGCCGCATAGCTTGCGGTCTCGAGGTCGGACCGCGCGATCACGTTCGGCAGCACGACCTCGCGCGCCCGGACCCACTGGTCGTGATGCATGGCGTGCGACGCCAGATCGCTCCGCAGGGCCGCGGCCAGTTCCCGGGCGGCGGCCTCCCGCTCGGCGGCGATCCCGCGCGCCTCGGCCGCGCGGGCCGCGATCAGGGGCTCCTGTCGCTGCCCCGGGAAGATCGGCAACCGCACGCTGGCGCCGACCGACACCATGTCCCCGAAGCGCTCGTCGCGTCGGCCGTAGCTGGCCTCGAACGACCAGTCCGGTCGCCGCCCGGCGCGCGCGAGATCGACTTGCGCGTCGGCGCGCTCGCCCGCCGCGCCGAAGGCGCGGAGCATCGGAACCCGGTCAAGACCGGCAGCCAGCGCGACGGGGTCGAGATCGAAGTCCGGAGGGGCGCCGCTCGTCGCCGCCGCCGCGTCGCCCGTCCAGCGGGCCAGGTCCGCCCGCGCCGTTTCCGCCTCGGCCAGCAAGGTGCTGCGACGGTCGTCGAGACCCGCTTTCAGCTGAACCGGTCCGAGCGCGTTGGCCGGGCGCGACGCGCCCGAGGCGACGGCCGAGGGAGCCGCGTCCCACAGGGGCTGCAGGTCCTCGAGAAGAGCGTCGATCGCCGCCAGACGGCGGCCGGCGTAGTGAAGATCGATCCAGGCCAGGGCCGTCGCGACCCGTACGTCTCGGCGCGCGATGCGG
>NZ_JAHFPF010000113.1:9876-10534 GCF_023259385.1 Brevundimonas sp.
CAACCCTGAGGATCGTGAAGTCGTCTTCGTCGAACTGCCCCGCGAAAGGTCCGGTGACTGGAAATCCGTCGAGGCCGAAGGTGAGCCGGGGATCCGGCAGCAGCCCCGCCGCCGGGGCGGCGGCGCGAGCGGCGTCCACGCCCAAAGCGCTGGCACGCAGGCTGGGCGCGCTGGACGCCGCGCGGGCCAGGGCTTCTTCGAAGGTCTGGGGCTCGGCTTGGGCCGGCGCGACACAGACGCCCAAGAGAAGGACGGACACCCAAACCGGGCGGAGCTTTGTCATCGTTGCACACCCTGATCAGGTTGCGAGAGCCCGCTAGACAGAAGTTGGGGCACAGCCTCGCGCGGGACGACCGGCGGGCGACGGTGCGGACGGCGGCTCTCCGGGACGGTTGTCGCGTTTCGGGGCACGCAAACGATGCGCCTGAACACATCGTGCGGGTTCGGGGACGGCGGCGCGACGCGGCGGACGCAATCCTGCCTCATGGCTTGATCCGCGACCGAAATTTGAGGGGCCGCCGGCGTCTGGGCGAATGCGGGCGGGGCGACGAGAGCCAAGGCCAGCGCGAGACCGCCTGCCCCCGACGTTGAACGGATGAACATTGAGTTTTCCTCTGAAACAGCGGGCGTTCGCTGCGAACAGCGTGCCCCAACGGGC
>NZ_JAHFPF010000114.1 GCF_023259385.1 Brevundimonas sp.
ATCGAGGCCGGGATGGCGAAGCCGACGCCGGACGAGGTGCCCGAGCGCGAGAAGATCGCCGAGTTGATGCCGATCAGGTCGCCGTCCATGTCCACCAGCGCCCCGCCCGAGTTGCCCGGGTTGATGGCCGCGTCGGTCTGGATGAAGGAGCCGCTGTCGGAGATATTGGTCTCAGTCCGGTTCAGGGCCGAGATGATGCCGTTGGTGACCGTCTGGCCGACCCCGAACGGATTGCCGATGGCCAGCACCAGATCGCCGACCTGCTGCTCCTCGCGGTCGTCGATGTTGAGCACCGGCAGGCGTTCGTTGACGCCCTCCAGCTGCAGTACGGCCAGGTCGGAGCGTTCATCGCCCAGCACCACGCGGGCGTTGAACTCGCGCCGGTCGTTCAGGATCACGCGGATGGAGCTCATGCCGTTGACGACATGATAGTTGGTCACCACCACCCCGTTCGGCCGCACGATGACGCCCGAGCCGACCGAGCCGGTCTCGCGCTGGCCCGGCATGCCGAAGAAGGGATCGCGGACCTGCTGCACGCCCCGGGCGGCGATGTTGACCACGGCGGGGGCGGCGGCGCGGACCACTGGGGCGAAGCTGGACTTCACCGCCGTGGCGTCGCCGGGCACGACCCGGTTGTCGGAGAAGACTCCGTCCTGGGCCTTGGAGGTGTTGGGTTGTCCGCAGGCGGCGAGCGTGAGGGCGAGGGCGAGCGCGAGAGAGCCGGTCTTCATCGTCATCCGTAGCTGGTCAGGGAAGGACACGCCCTATTCCGCTCCGGATTTCGGGCCGGATCAAGGCGGTTAGGCTTGCGCCTCGGCCGCCTCCGTCCGCGACGCCTGCCGCGCCACGATCCAGCTGATCACGGCGGCCAGCAACAGGACCGCCCCCGCGATGTAGAAGGACAGGCCGGGATCATAGAGGCCGCCGACCAGCAGACGCGACGCCGGTCCATGGCCGGCCCAGCTCTCGATCCAGCGCGCCACGCTGTCGAAATGCCCGCCCGTGGAATGGGTGTAGACCCAGCCAAAGAACAGCGGCGACAGGACGCCCGCGATCGCGCCGACGCTGTTGTTGGCGCCTTGCAACTGGCCCTGCTCGTCCTCGCCGACGCGGCGGGTCATCAGGGCCTGCAGGGTCGGCATGGCGAGGCCCCACAGGGCGTTGGGCAGCATGGCGGCGACAAAGGCCCAGCCCGTGGGGGCCCATCCCATCAGGCAGATGCCGATGGTGCCGCCGAACAGGCCCAGCACCAAGGTCGGACGCTCGCCCAGCCGCTTGGACACCGGCCCGACCAAGACCCCTTGCACGACCATGTCCAGCAGACCGACCAGCGCCAGCAGCAGGCCGACCTGCACCGGGCCCCAGCCGTAGCGCAGGGCCGCGTACAGCACGAACACCGCCGAGAAGACGTGGTGGGCGAAGTAGAGCAGGAAGTTCACGACCGCGAGCCCGGTCAGCTCGGCGTGGCGCTTCAGCAGGATCAGGGCGCCGACCGGATTGGCCCGCTTCCAGCTGAACGGCATCCGCCGGTCCAGGGGCAGGCTCTCGGGCAGGACGAACAGGCCGTACAGGAAGGCCACGCCGGACAGGACGGCGGCGAACCAGAAGGGCGCGCGCGGACCCAGCTCGCCCAGGAAGCCGCCCAAGACGGGACCCAGCACGAAGCCGCCCGAGAAGGCCGCACCGATCAGGCCGTAGGCCTTGGCCCGGTTCTCCGGTGCGGTGATGTCGGCCATGTAGGCGAAAACGGTGGTGAAGCTGGACGAGGTGATCCCGGCGATGATCCGCCCGGCCGCCAGCCACCACAGGTTCGGCGCCACCGCCATCAGCACATAATCCAGCGCCAGCCCGGCGCAGCTGATCAGGATGACGGGCCGGCGGCCGTACTTGTCGGACAGCGAGCCGATGATGGGCGAGCAGATGAACTGCATCCCCGCCCACAGGGCCACGAAGACGCCGTTGATCCAGCCCGCATCGGCGTTCGAGCCGACGAACTCGACCACCAGCTGCGGCAGCACGGGGATGATTATCCCCATGGCGATGACGTCGAGCACCGCCGTCACCAGGATGAAGGCGATGGCGGCGCGGCGGACTTTCAGGTCGTTGAGGGCGTTCATGCCCCGGTGGATAGCGCTCCGGGCGTCCGGACGCCATCCGCACCGGTGCGGCGCCTCGCGATCAGATGAGGGTGTGCACCAGCCGGTCGCGGCTGGCGATCTTCGACGCCCGGTAGGCCGAGATCGTCAGGCCGGTGAGATCCATCAGGTCGCGGGCCAGATGGGAGTCGTCGGCGTATTCCAGACGGGCGTCGTCCTCGTCGCCCGCCGAGAGCCAGGGCGAGGGATGCAGGGTGCGCAGCAGGCGCTGAAGGCGGGCGATCCGCAGCACGCGCTTGGGCGACCAGCCGATCAGGCGATGGCAGCGCTTGTGCAGCGCGCGCTCGGAAATGCCGCATCCGCCCGCGATTCCGGCGACGGGGCCGCGGATGCGGTGCTGAAGCATGGCGTCCATCAGCGCCTCCGCGGGGTTCGGCTTTCCCGCCCGACCCATCAGGACGCGAAGCCAGGCCTCCGCGGCGGCGATGCGGTCGGTCGCCGTCGGCGCCTCCACGATCCGGGACAGCCCGCGCCGCGCTTCGGGATCGAGAAGGGCGTCCAGATCCATGCGCCGGTCGGCGATCGGCCCCTCCGCCGCCCGGGCCAGCACCGCCGCGCCCCTGAGCGTCAGCACGGCGACGAAGGCGTGCATGGGCTGCTCGGTCCGGGACCACGGCGTGGTGGACGAAGGCCCCCACAGGCCCACGCGCGGCGCGGTCGCCGCCGCCGTCCCGTCCGTCAGGTGGACATCGGCGCCCAGCATGATCTGGATCAGCGGGGCCGGCACGGGCAGTTCCCGCATGCCCTGAAGCGCGGTCAGGTCCTTCCGCTCGACGAAGGCCAAGACGAACGGCTGAAGGTCGGGCGACGCGGCCCGCGAGGTGAGCTCCATCCTGGGCGACGGCGGCAGGGCCAGCACGGGTTTGTCCGGTTCCGATTTGTACAGGAGATGATCCGGGGATGGCGCTAGCGTCAATCCAGCCGGAGACGCCGCCCATGATCCGATCCCTCGACCGACTGCTGTGCGTCTCCGCCATGACGGTGGTGACCGGCGTCTCGCCGGGCGACGCCTTCGCGGCCTCCCGCGATCCCCTGGCCGCGATGCGGGAAAGCGTTCAGCCGGGGTGCGCGGTCGCCGTGCTCGATCCGGCCGGGCCGAGGTTCGACGCGGCGGGCCTGACCGATCTGGAGGCCGCAACGCCGATCACCTCGCGCACGGGTTTCCTCATCGCCTCGGCGTCCAAGCAGTTCACCGCCCTGGCCGTCCTGACCCTGGTCGATGCGGGCCGGATCGAGCTGGACGCACCGGCCGCCCGGTGGCTGCCGGACATGGCCGGGGCCCTGCAGGGGGCCACGGTGCGGCAGTTGCTGAACCAGACGGCGGGCGTGCGCGACCACACAATCCTGATGGCGCTGTCGGGGATCGAACGCCTCAGCGAGGCGCCGCCGGACTCGACGCTGGCGATGATGCGCGGGCTGGACAGCGGCAACTTCGCCCCGGGAAGCCGCGCCGCCTATTCCAACGGCAACTATCTGATGCTGGCGCAGCTGGTGGAGCGGGTGTCGGGCCGGACCCTGGCGGACTATGCGCGCGAGACCCTGTTCGCCCCGCTGGGCATGACCGGGACCGGCTTCGCGGCCGAGGGCCTGACCACCCACGGCTACCGGCGGCTCCGGGATGGAAGCTTCCGGATCGCGGACGACCAGCCGTCCCTTCCCGGCTCGGGCGGTCTGGTCACGACGGCGGAGGATCTGGCCCGCTTCGACGCGGCCTTCCGGGCCGGCCGCGGGCCGTGGACCGCGACTGTGAAGGCCCTGTTCGTCGAGCCCGGCCGTCTGACCGACGGCTCGGTCGCCGTCCTGCCCGAATTCGGAACGCCGTACGGCGCCGGCGTCGGGCTGGAAGACCGCGACGGCGTCGTGTGGCTCAGCCATGACGGCGGCTCGGAGGGCTTCCGCGCGGAATACGTCCGGCAGGCGGAAACGGCGGTCGGGGCGATCGTGCTGTGCAACCGCACCGACGTGAATCCGGGCGCGATCGCCGAAGCGCTTCTGGGTGTCCCCGCGACGGCGCCCTCGCCGCCCGCGCCATCAGCACCGCGTCCGGCGCCGGAGCCGGCGTCCGAGTCCGCGCGCGCCGGCCTGGTCGGGCGCTGGACCTCGGCGGAGACAGGCATCGACTATGACATCCGCCCGGCCGAGGACGGGGTCCGGGTCACGATCCGCTCTCCCCTGTCGCCCGAGCCGATCACCGAGGACTGGGGCGGATTGAGAGCGGGCGCCGACGGCGAGGTGGTCACCGGGCCGCTGCGTCTGAAGGCGGACGGGGACAGGCTGACGGTCAGCTTCGGACGACGGGTCGAGGCTCTCGTCTTTCGCCGGACGGCCTCCTAGCGCGCCATCGCGGCCTCGGTGTCCGCCGCACGGCCGTCGCCCGCCGGGACCGGGAGGTTCAACAGCCGGGCCAACAGGGGCTGGACGTCGACACTGTCCATCTCGGGCAGGCGGACGCCCTGCGCCAGGTCAGGTCCATGGGCGATGAACAGGGCGCGCATCTCGGGCGCCTGGTTGTCGAAGCCGTGCGCCCCGCCGCGAACCCGGGCCGGATCGACCCGCGCACGCGTGCCGATGATCCAGCCCGTCTCGGCCAGGCAGACGATGGCCGGGATGCGGGGGTTGGTTCCGTAGACCAGCCGGGCCGGGATATCGCCCTTGCGCCAGCATTCCACGTGCGGCGAGGCGCCCAGAAGGGCGGCTTCGACCTCAGCCTCGCGGCCCGCGACGGGATCCAGGGTCGCCACAGGCCCGTGGCCCATGACGTTGAAGGCGGCGGCGTCGACCTTGTCGTCGAGGAAGACCACCCGTTCGCCCGAGATCGGCGCCATGCCGTGATCGGCCACGATGACCAGATCCGCCTCGATCCCCTGCTTCTCCAGCCCGTCCACCAGCGCCTTCATGGCGGCGTCGATATCGGCCAGCACCGCATTGGTCTCGGGGGCGTCGGGGCCGTATTCGTGCCCGGCGGTGTCCAGCACGTTGAAATAGAGGGTGGCCAGCTGCGGCCGCTCCGCTTCGGGCAGGCTGAGCCAGGCCAGCAGGATGTTGACCCGCGCCAGCGACGGCACCGTCTGCTCGAACGGCAGCCAGTAGGTCGGCCGCACGCCCCGGATCGGCGCCTCGGAACCCGGCCAGAACAGGGTGGCGGTGCGAAGGCCGGCGTTCTCGGCCGTCACCCAGATCGGCTCGGCGGCGTCGTACCAGACCCGGTCCATGACCTCCGCCCGGGCGCCCAGCGAGAAGCGCCGCCCCGGCAGGTTTGGATCGGTCATCGTGTTGTAGACGAGGCCGTGGTGGTCCGGGTGCAGGCCGGTCGCCAGCGTATAGAAGTTCGGGAAGGTCACGCTGGGCCATGACGGGCGCATGCCGCCCTCGGCCTGGACGCCCTCAACCGCCAGTCGTGACAGGGTCGGGGTCAGCCCCCGCTCCAGATAGTCGGCGCGGAACCCGTCGATGCCGACCAGGATGACGGGCCGATAGGGCGCCTGCGCCGGAGCCGGGGCTTGGGCGTGCACCGGCAGACCGGCCGCCAGCGCGGCCGCGAGGGCGAGCAGGAACAGGGGACGCAAGACCATACTGGAGCTCCGCGGAAGGGACGGAGATTGCCTAAGCTTAATCTGCGACAGCACCACAACGCCTTGCCTCGGGCGGTCCACGCGGCCAAGCTCCCTTCCATGAACGCTGTGATTGAAACCCGTGGGCTGACCAAGACCTACGGATCCGTGCGCGCCCTCGACGGGCTGGACCTGACCATCCCGAAGGGCGGGGTCTATGGCGTGCTGGGGCCCAACGGCGCCGGCAAGTCGACCCTGTTCCGCATCCTGCTGGGCCTGATCCGCGCGACGGACGGCACGGCCAGCGTGATGGGCGGCGGTGTCGGCGACGTGGGCGCCATGCGCCGCATGGGCTCGATGATCGAGACCCCGCGCTTCCCGCCCTTCATGACCGCCCGCCAGGTCCTGCGCTGGCTGGCGCTGGAGCACGGCGTCGGCGGCGAGACCGATATTCCCTACTGGCTCGAGCGCGTCGGCCTGACCCAGGCGGCGGACCGCAAGGTGCGCGGCTTCTCGGTCGGCATGATGCAACGTCTCGGCGTCGCCGCGGCGCTCATGAGCCGCCCCGAGCTGGTCATCCTGGATGAACCGACCAGCGGCATGGACCCGCCCGGCATCCAGGAAATGCGCGCCCTGATCCGCTCGCTGGCGACCGAGGACGGCGTCACCGTCGTCCTGGCCAGCCACCAGCTGCTCGAGGTCCAGCGCGTCTGCGACCGCGTGGCGATCCTGAACAGGGGCAAGCTGGTCCGCGAAGGCGCGGTCGGCGAACTGACCGCCATCGGCGAACGCCTGCGGCTGGTCGGCACGCCGATCGAGAAGGTTCTGAGCGGGCTCAGCGTCGCGGCGACCCGCGACGGCGACGCCGTCCTGGCCGACATCAAGCGCAGCGAGGGTCCGGCCCTGATCCGCGCCCTGGTCGAACAGGGCGTCGACATCCACGAGGCGCGCTGGGTCGGCACCGATCTGGAAGCCATCTTCTTCACCGAGACGGGCTCCGTGCAGACCCCGGAGGCCGATCATGCTGGCTGACGCCATTCGCGCGGAGAATTTCCGCCTCCTGAAGAACCGCACCACCCTGCTGTGGAGCACGGTCTTCGTGCCGGTCATGGGCCTCATCTTCGGCGCCGTCGGCATCTTCGTGATGAAGGCCAGCGAGGCCAAGATCACGTCCGACACCAAGATGCCGCCGCAGGTGCTGGAGCTGATGTCCTCCACCCCGATCAATGTGGTCGAGTCCATCGCGGAGAACGCCGGCAAGCTGGATAACCCGGCCCTGCTGCTGTTCGTCCTGATCGGCGCGGCGACGATCTACGCCGGCGACTACCGCTGGGAGACCTGGCGGCTGATCAGCGCCCGCAACAGCCGCGCCAACCTGCTGCTGGGCAAGCTGGCCGTGACGGCCATGCTGGCCCTGGCGGCCATGGGCCTGATGCTGGTCGGCGGGCTGTTCGAGACCCTGATCCGCGCCAGCGTCTTCACCCGTCCGCTCACCTTCGGCCTGACCGGCGAGCTGTTCGGCCAGTTGCTGGCCGGCTTCGGCCTCAGCTGGCTGCGCATCGTTCAGTTCACGATGATGGGCATGCTGGCCGCCGTGGTCACGCGTTCGCTGCTGGTCGCCCTGTTCGTGCCGCTGGTGGTGGGAGTCGCCCAGTTCTTCACGCCCCAGATCCTGGCCCCGATGGGCGTGATGCCCGACGCCTGGCTGTCGGTCCTGCTGAACCCGGGCGCCGCCATGGACGCCCTGAAGCTGGCCGTGATCCAGCCCGAAGGCGCCCCGCCCCTGCCCGACGGCATGCTGCTGAAGTCGGTGCTGAGCATGACCCTGTGGACCCTGGTTCCGCTCGCCGGCGCCTTGGCCTGGTTCAACCGGCAGGACCTGTCCAAGGAGTAGCGGTCAGAACCGCTTTTCCATCCACACATCGGCCCGGGCATAGGGACTGGGCCGAGGCGGCAGGTCGGTGAAGCCGAAGCGGCGATACAGGGCGATGGCGTGGGTCTGGGCCGTGTTGGTTTCCAGATAGAGGCGGGGCGCCCCGGCGGCCCGCGCCGCCGTCTCGCAGGCCTCCAGCAGGCGGTAGCCAAGGTTCAGTCCGCGTACGTGCTCCAGCACCGCCATCTTGCCGACCTCGAAGCCGCCGTCGTCCATCGCCATCAAGGAGCAGCAGCCCACCGGCGTCCCGTCCTGCTCGGCGATGAAGATGTGGCCGCCCTTGCTCAGGATCGCCCCTTGAGGGTCCCCGAGCACCAGTTGGTCCTTGGCCTCCAGCACATAGCCGCCCGCGATCAGCCAATCCTCGTTCAGGGACCGCCACGTCGCTGCGTGGTCGGGGCGGAAGGTCTCGATGGTGATCACGGCGTCGGCTGTCGGCATGGCGGTCTCCCTGCCTTCCATCTGGGAAGCGGGAGCGGACGGGAAAAGCCCCCTTCCGTACAAGCGCGACAGTTTGGGGGCGCGACAATTTGGCGGCGTGTCAGCCGGCCTCGGCCGGGAGGGGCCAGCCTTCCCGCGCCCGGGCCGTGGCCGCGGACAGGTCGAGGGCGACCCCGCCCGCCGCCGCACAGGCTTCGGTCAGGTCGGCCGTCACCGCGAAGGTCGCCGGATCCCGCAGGATGGCGGCCAGGTCGCGCGGCCAGTCCACGGCGCGGCCTTCCGTATGCAGCCCTCCAGTCGGCACGAAGGCCTTCGGCGCCGCGGTCTCCGCCTCCGGCCTCGCCCGGACGCAGGCGAAGGCCTCGAACCGCCGCCGCGCCAGACCGGTCAGATGCAGCCGCCGCCGCTCGGCGACCGGATAGGCATACTCGGCCCCCATCCGCACCAGACAGCCGCCGCCCAGCGCAGCCCGGCGCCGGTACAGGTCGGCGCGGATATGCTGGTCCGACGGCCAGCTTCCATCCGCCTCCGGGCGGACATGGCGGATGCAGGGATTGTATTCGGGCAGGGCGTCCGCAGCCCATGAGGCCGAGAAGGTCTGCGGCCCGCCGGTCAGGACCCGGTCCAGCCCGTCGGCCGCCGCGCCGGCCAGGGCGAAGGGCGCGATCGGCGCCGCCGCCGCATAGGCCCACCACGGCGCGTCCGGGACCTCGCGGGTTTCCAGCCGGATCACGGTCGCGGCGGGGAAGCAGGCCGGCTCCAGACGCGCCGAACAGATCAGATCGCCCGCCGTCACCGCGTCCTGAAGCTCGACCGCGCGCCCGTCCGACAGATCGGCGCGATAGGCCTGCCCCTTGCGGACGTGATCGAGCACCCGGCGCGCGTCGGGGCGGTCGTACTGCAGGCTCTGCACCGGATAGCAGCCGGCCAGGCCCAGCACGGCCGCCAGGGCGACAAGACGGTTCCGCATCCGGGACTCTCCTTACGTGTCCGCCCAGCCTGCCAGAGCCCCGCTCCGGTCCAAACGGTCGGCGGCGCGAGGTCAGGTTCCGTCAGGTTGGGCGGTCAGCCGGGCCTCCAGCGCCGCCAGGTCCGGAACGAACCACACCCGGCGGCCGGCGTTGGACTCGCGCACAAAGTCGCGCAGGGCGTCGCTGGCCTCGACCTCGGCCGAGAGGTCGCCGACGATCGCCAGCCGGACCTGATAGGTGACGAATTTCTGGATCACCGCCCCGGCCAGGCCCGTACGCAGACGCAGGAAGTCCTCGCCCAGCCGCGCCGTCGGCAAGACCAGCCAGTCCACTTCAAGGCCCCACAGCCCGCCGATCAGGTCCAGCGCGTCGGCCTCGCGGGTGACGCGCGGTCCGGCGGCGTCGCACAGGAAGACCGTGCGGCCGCCCAGCGTTGTCATTTCGTCGGCCATGCCGCACCCCGTCCAAGAAAAAAGGCGGCCGGTTCGCACCGGCCGCCTTCTTCAGTGCCCCAACGAGGAAGCTTACGCTTCGTCGTCGCCCTCGATTTCATAGACCGGACCCGAGTCCAGGCCCTTGGCGTCCACGTCGCGATCGACGAACTCGATCACGGCCATGGCGGCGTTGTCGCCGTGGCGATAGCCGGCCTTCATGATGCGGATGTAGCCGCCGTTGCGTTCGGCGTAGCGCGGGCCGATCGTCTCGAACAGCTTGCCGACCTGCGGCACGTCACGAACCTGGCTGATCGCCTGACGGCGAGCGTGCAGGTCGCCCTTCTTGGCGAGCGTGACCAGCTTCTCGACGAAGGGACGCAGTTCCTTCGCCTTGGGCAGGGTCGTCGTGATCTGCTCGTGCTTGATCAGCGACGCAGCCATGTTGGCGAACATCGCGGTGCGGTGGCTGGCCGTGCGGCCGAGCTTGCGATAGGCGGCGCCGTGGCGCATCGGGGTCTCTCCTACTCAACCCTGGTTTCCACGATACCGCGTGGACCTGGGGCTCTATCATTCTAACCGCTCCGCGATCCCGAAAGGGTCATGGGCGGAGGGTTGAAACTAGATCTGGTCGTCGAACTTCTTGGCCAGGTCTTCGATGTTTTCGGGCGGCCAGTTCGGCACATCCATGCCGAGCGACAGGCCCATCGTCGCGAGAACTTCCTTGATCTCGTTCAGCGACTTGCGGCCGAAGTTCGGGGTGCGAAGCATTTCGCCCTCGGTCTTCTGGATCAGGTCGCCGATGTAGACGATGTTGTCGTTCTTCAGGCAGTTGGCCGAGCGGACCGACAGCTCCAGCTCGTCGACCTTCTTCAGCAGGGCCGGGTTGAACGGCAGATCGGGCTTGCCGTCCGTCGCTTCCACAGCCTTCTTCGGCTCGTCGAAGGTGATGAAGATCTGCAGCTGGTCTTGCAGGATGCGCGAGGCGTAGGCCACCGCGTCAACCGGCGAGACGGCGCCGTTGGTTTCGACTTCCAGCACC
>NZ_JAHFPF010000334.1 GCF_023259385.1 Brevundimonas sp.
ACCAGCGTTCAGGTCGCGGGTGAAGTCCGCGCCGGGCGCGACGGCGGGCGCGGGCGCTGGGGTCGGGGTCTGGGCCCCGCTGGGGGGCGCCGTCTGGGCCTGGACGGCTCCGGCGAGGAGAAGGGCGGCGGCGGCGGACGCGACAGAGACTTTCATGACCGCGACCTTCGCCCCTCAGCCCATGAACGGCAAGGCCCTGAGACCATAGGCGACAATGGCGGTCACCGCCGAAGCCGCGACCGCCAGGGCCACGAACCACGCCAGCTTCTTCCACAGCGGGCCGCCGGCTTCGCCGGGCCCGGGCGGGGGAACGGGTTCAATGATGATAGCCGGACTCCTCATCGACCTTGCCGCGGAAGACCCAGTAGACCCAGGCCGTGTAGATCAGGATCAGCGGCAGGATGAACGCCGTGCCCCACAGCATCAGGGCCAGCGCGTTGTCGGGCGCCGCCGCCTGCCGGTAGTCCAGCGCATAGGGGGCGACATAGGGCACGAAGCTGGCCGCCAGTCCGAGATAGCCGGACAGGAAGACCGCGATCGCGCCCACGAAAGGCCAGCGGTGCGAGCCCTTGCGGGCCATCACGAAGACCATCGCCAGCCCGGCCAGGCCGACCGCCGGGATGACCAGCAACGGCGCCAGCGCGGCCCAGTCGATGGCGAAGCCGTTGCTGAGATCGAAGCCCCAGCGGCTGGCGATGCGCGGATGGATGTACAGGGTCGCCAGGCTGACCGCCGCCAGCAGGGCCGCGACGGCCCCCGCCGAGATCAGGGTCCAGCGCTTGGCGTCGCCGTGCAGGTTGTCCTTGGTCTTCATCATCAGCCAGGCCCCGCCCAGCAGGGCGTAGCCGGCCACCAGGCCCGCCGCGACCAGCAGGCTGTAGGGCGTCAGCCAGTCGAAGGTCCCGCCCGCGAACCGGCCGCCCTGAACGGTCACGCCCTGGATGAAGCCGCCCAGGATCAGGCCCTGCGCCACCGCCGTCAGGATCGAGCCGCCGGCGAACATCTGGGTCCAGAATTTGCGGCCCCGATCCCGGGCGCGGAAGCGGAACTCGAACGCCACGCCGCGCAGGATCAGGCCCGCCAGCATCAGCAGCACCGGCAGATAGAGGGCCGGCATCAGCACCGAGAAGGCGCCGGGGAAGGCCGCCAGCAGGCCGCCGCCGCCCAGCACCAGCCAGGTCTCGTTGCCGTCCCAAACGGGGGCGACGGTGTTCATCATCACATCCCGCTCTTCCTTGCGCCTGGCGAAGGGGAACAGGATGCCGACCCCGAGGTCGAAGCCGTCGAGGACGACGTAGAGGAGGACGGCCGTGGCGATCAGCCCGGCCCAGATCAGCGGCAGGTCCAGCATCACGCGTCCTCTCCGGGAGTGGTGTCCGCCGGCGCCTTGGCCAGGGCCGAGCCGGGGGCGCGGTCCTGACGCGGATCAGGCTCGGCCGCGGCGGCTACGGGACCTTCGGCCATCAGGCGCAGGATGAAGATGGCGCCGGCGGTGAAGACCACCGCATAGACGCTGATGTAGGCGATCAGGCTGGTCGCGACCTCGGCGGTCGTGACCGGCGAGACCGCGTCGCGGGTGCGCAGCACGCCGTAGACCAGCCACGGCTGGCGCCCGACCTCGGTCACCATCCAGCCCGCCAGCACGGCGAGGAAGCCGGACGGCCCCATGGCCACGCAGAAGCGCAGGAACCACGGACTGTCGAACAGCCGCTTGCGCCAATGGAGCCAGGCCCCGCCCAGTCCCAGCGCGATCATCAGCAGGCCCAGGCCGACCATGACGCGGAAGGCGAAGAAGGGGATGGCGACCGGCGGCTGGTCGTCGGGCGCCCACTGGTCCAGGCCCTTGATGACCTCGTCCTTGGGCACGTTCTGGATCATGTTGCCGATGCCCGGGATCGAGACCTCCAGATGGTTCTTCTGGGCCGCGCGGTCGGGGATGCCGAACAGGTGCAGCGGTTGGTCGGCGCGGGTCTCCCAATAGCCCTCGATGGCGGCGGTCTTCAGCGGCTGATGCTCGTGCGCGACCTCGCCCGACCAGTGGCCGGCGACCAGTTGCAGCGGCGCGACGACGGCGACCAGGCCGATGGCCATGACCAGTCCGATCCGGCTTTCGGTCCAGCCCTCGACGGGGCCCTTCGCGCGCTCCTTCAGCACCCGGTAGGCCGAGGCGGCGCCGACCACCAGGCCGGTGGTCAGGAAGGCGGCCAGCAGCATGTGCACGAGGCGCGAAGGGAAGCTGGGATTGAAGATGACGGCGGCGAAGTCGGTCGCCCGCATGGTGCCGTCGGCGAGGACTTCGAAGCCCTGCGGCGTCTGCATCCAGCTGTTGGCCGACAGGATCCAGAAGGCCGAGATCGAGGTGCCGACGGCGACCAGGACGGTGGCCAGGAAGTGCAGCCGCGGCCCCACCTTCTTCCAGCCGAACAGCATGACGCCGAGGAAGGAGGCCTCAAGGAAGAAGGCGGTCAGGACCTCATAGGCCAGCAGCGGCCCGATGACCCCGCCGGTGATGCGGATGAACTCGGACCAGTTGGTGCCGAACTGGTAGCTGAGCACGATGCCCGAGACGACGCCCATGCCGAAGCTGATGGCGAAGATCTTCACCCAGAACAGATACAGGGTCTTGAAGGCGTCCCGTTTGGTCCAGAGCCACAGCCCCTCCAGCACCGCCAGAAAGGCCGCCAGGCCGATCGTGAAGGCCGGAAAGAGGATGTGGTACGAGACGGTGAAAGCGAACTGCAGGCGCGAGAGCAGCAGCGCATCAATTTCCACAGCCGGATCCTTCCGAATAGCCCTACTATTTGTCAGGTCTTACGCCTGCCGGACGGCAGAGTCGATGCGCGTTCCGCCGCGCGTCGGAAGGTCGCAAAGGTGAAGCTTCTACCAGCGCTTCACG
>NZ_JAHFPF010000335.1 GCF_023259385.1 Brevundimonas sp.
ACGCCGCGCGACGTCGGGCTGGAGTAGGGATCAGCGCGGGGATCGGTTCCCGCGATCCCGGGGCAGGTGAAGGCGGACTTGGGCGACGCCGGGCACGCCTTCCCGTTCCGCCGCCTTCAGCAGGCCGTCGATCCCCTCGGCGCCCAGGTCGCACAGGACCACGCGCCGACCGCCGACGCGCAGGCCCAGACGCGTGCCGCGCGGCTCCAGCCCGGTGATCTCGGTCCATGCGAAGGCGCGGGGCGGGAGCAGCAGCCTGGTCTGTTCGATCCCCTTGCGGTTCCAGCGGATCCGCTCGCGCGCGCCGGCCGCAAAGAGGTAGAGGCCCGTCGCGACCAAGGCGGCCACAAGACCGAGCCAAGGCCAGAGCTGGCCGGGCCGCTCATGGGCGCGGGCCAGGAACCCCAGTCCGCCGAAGATCAGGCCTGCCGCGAGGGCGAACAGGCCGGAACTCACCTGCATGCCTGTGCTGCGAACCGTCTGCCGGGCGCGGGGTGGAACCAGCCGGTCGGCCAGCAACGCCGCGCCGAAGAAGAGTCCGGCCACCAGGCCGACGACGGCGGCGATCACCAGCGGCGCCGCCAGCCAGCGCATCACGCCGCCGCGGTCCGCGCCATGGCGTTGGGATCATAGTTGAGGATCGGCGAGAGCCAGCGTTCGGCGGTCGCCACGTCCCAGCCCTTGCGGCGGGCGTAGTCCTCGATCTGGTCGCGGTCGATCTTGCCGACGCCGAAGTAGTGGCTCTCGGCATGGCCGAAATAGAGACCGGACACCGAAGCGGGCGGCGTCATGGCGAAGCTCTCGGTCAGCTGCATTCCCGCGTTGGTTTCCGCCTGCAACAGGCTGAACAGCGTCGCCTTTTCGGTGTGATCAGGCTGGGCCGGATAGCCGGGGGCGGGGCGGATGCCCTGGTAGGTCTCGGCGATCAGGTCATCGACGCTGGTCTGCTCGTCCGGAACGTAACCCCACAGCTGGGTGCGCACTTCCTTGTGCAGCCGTTCGGCGAAGGCCTCGGCCAGGCGGTCGGCCAGGGCCGTGGCCATGATGGCCGAATAGTCGTCGCCCCTGGCCTTGAACTCCGCGGCCTTCTCCAGCTCGCCATGGCCCGCCGTGACGGCGAAGGCGCCGAGGAAATCCTCGCCGTCCTCGGCCACGAAGTCGGACAGGCACAGATTCGGCTTGCCGTTGGTCTTGGCGATCTGCTGGCGCAGGCCGTGGAAGCGGGCGGCCTCGACGGTGCGGCTATCGTCGGTCCAGACCACGATGTCGTCGCCGCGCGCATTGGCGGGCCAGAAGCCGACCACGCCCCTGGCGGTGAACCACTTCTCCTGGACGATGCGCTTCAGCATCGCCTGGGCGTCCTTGAAGAGGTCCTTGGCCGCCTCGCCGACGATCTCGTCCTCCAGGATCAGCGGATAGCGGCCGATCAGCTCCCAGCTGGCGAAGAAGGGCGTCCAGTCGATGTGGTCGGCGAGGTCCTGCAGGTCCCAGCTGTCGAAGGCGCGCACGCCGAGGAAGGACGGGCGCGAGGGCAGGGGCGTCGTCGGCTGGGGCCGGAAACGGTTGGCGCGGGCGGTGGGCAGGGCGGCGCGCGCCTTGACCTCCTGGCCGCGGGCGAACTGCTCCCGGATACGGATGTATTCGTCGCGGGTGGCGGCCTCGTTCTTCGCCTTATCGGTCGGCGAGAGCAGGCCCGCGACCACGCCGACGGCACGCGAAGCGTCGATGACATAGGTGGTCGAGCCGCGATGATAGGCCGGCTCGATCTTCACCGCCGTATGAGTCCGGCTGGTCGTCGCGCCGCCGATCAGCAGCGGGATCGACAGGCCGCGCCGCTCCATTTCCGAGGCGACGAAGACCATCTCGTCGAGGCTCGGCGTGATCAGGCCCGACAGGCCGACGATGTCACAGTTGTTGGCCACCGCCTCGTCGAGGATGCGGTCGGCCGGGACCATGACGCCCAGGTCGATGACCTCATAGTTGTTACACTGCAGGACGACGCCGACGATGTTCTTGCCGATGTCGTGGACGTCGCCCTTGACCGTCGCCATCAGGATGCGGCCCGCCTGCTGGCGGGGCTTGCCGGTCTTTTCGGCCTCCATAAAGGGTTCCAGCCAGGCCACGGCCTGCTTCATCACCCGGGCCGACTTCACCACCTGCGGCAGGAACATCTTGCCCGCGCCGAACAGGTCGCCGACCACGTTCATCCCGTCCATCAGCGGACCTTCGATGACGTGCAGGGGGCGTTCGACGCTAAGGCGCGCCTCCTCGGTGTCGGCCTCGATGAACTCGGTGATGCCGTGGACCAGGGCGTGGGCGATGCGTTGGCCGACGGGCTGCTCGCGCCATTTCAGGTCGACGACGCGCGCCGCGCCCTTCTCGCCCTTGTAGTTGGGCGCCATGTCCACCAGCCGCTCGGTGTTGGACACATTGGTCCGCTGCGGCCGGTTCAGGATCACGTCCTCGACCGCCTCGCGCAGGGCGGCGTCGATGTCGTCGTAGACCGGCAGGTCGCCGGCGTTGACGATGCCCATATCCATGCCCGCCGCGATGGCGTGGTAGAGGAAGACCGAGTGGATCGCCCGGCGCACCGGCTCATTGCCGCGGAAGCTGAACGAGACGTTCGACACCCCGCCGGACACCCGCGCATAGGGCAGGGTGGCCTTGATGACCTTCGTCGCCTCGATGAAGTCGACGGCGTAGTTGTCGTGCTCCTCGATCCCGGTCGCCACGGCGAAGATGTTGGGGTCGAAGATGATGTCCTCGGGCGGGAAGCCGACCTCGTCCACCAGAATACGGTAGGCGCGGGTGCAGATCTCGATCTTGCGCGCGGCGGTGTCGGCCTGGCCGACCTCATCGAAGGCCATGACCACCACGGCGGCGCCGTA
>NZ_JAHFPF010000336.1:0-641 GCF_023259385.1 Brevundimonas sp.
GTCCACGTCCTCGGCCAGGTCCAGCTTCACCCAGTCGCCGAAATCGACGTGGTTGCCGACCTCGCGTCGCACGGTGATCGGCCGGGCGCGGCAGTAGAGGCGGCCCTCCTCCAGCGCCAGGGTGCGGAAATCATAGACCCACAGCCTATGCCCGCGCGCCTGGGCCGTCTCGGCCATCAGGAAGCTGGTGTCCCCGGCGATGTCGACGGCCTCGATCGGGTCCATCTGGATGGCGATTTTCAACATCGGTAGGCCTTCTCTATGTAGCGGGTTTACGGGATGGGAACGCCGGAACACCGGTGAAACCCCCATCCGCTCATCCCGGCGAAAGCCGGGACCCAGTTCTTTCGCTCGGCAGTGCGTGGGGACAAGGCTGTGCGAACCACACCGACCTTTCGCCCAAAGCACTGGGTCCCGGCTTTCGCCGGGATGAGCGGAGTATAAGTCAGTCCAGCGGACGGGCTTCCTCGGCCAGCATGATCGGCACGCCCTCGCGGATCGGATAGGCCAGTTTGGCGCCGACGGAGATCAGTTCGCCCGCGTCGCGGTCGTAGGTCAGCTTGCCGCGCGTGACCGGGCAGACCAGCACCTCCAGCAGGCGGGGATCGACGGAGACGGGCGTGTTGAAGGCGTCACTCATT
>NZ_JAHFPF010000336.1:651-2875 GCF_023259385.1 Brevundimonas sp.
GCTTTGCGCTACTTGAGCCCGTCATTGCATGGACGGCGCCGCGTCGTCACCGGCGTCGGCGGCGTCGATGCGGAGCAGGGCGGTCAGGGCCTCGGCGCGGGGCAGCAGGCCCATGGCCTCCAGAAGGGCCTGTTTCTCGGCCGGTTCGAACGGCAGGGCCATCGACAGGCTGTTGATCAAGGCCTCCATCGGCGCGCTCTCGGCCGTATCCCAGTCGATGTCCAGCAGCCGGTGGGTCATGTAGGCGCGCAGGGCGTCAAGGAAGGCGTGGCGGTCGAAGTCCGGCTCTTCCGGCGGGGGCGCCAGATCGTCCTCATAGGCGTCGAAGGCCGCGCGGACCTGGCGATAGGGCGCCTTGGACGGCAGTTCGGCGGCGATGCGGAACCGCGACACCCCGGTCAGGGTGATCAGATACCGACCGTCCGAGGTTTCCGCAAAACCGGTGATCCGCCCGGCGCAGCCGACCGGCGACAGGCCGGGCAGGGCCGGAGTCCCGCCCTTGGGCTGGACCAGGCCGATGATCCGGTCCCCGGCCATGGCGTCGTCCACCATGTTGAGATAGCGCGGCTCGAAGATGTTCAACGGCAGCTGGCCGCGCGGCAGCAGTATGGCCCCCTCCAGCGGGAACACCGGGATCACCTGCGGCAGATCGAGGGCTCGAACATAGCCTTGAGGCATCATGTCTCCTTGGCCTATCGCCCTGCGGGCTGCTTGAGGCCGGTGTTGCTTGGCCTATCGCCCTTCGGGCTATTTTGAGGCCGGTGTTTTGGCGCCTACGAGAAAAGGATGGAGGACAGGCGGCGACGCCCGTCCTTGGCGACGTCGGAACTGACGCCGGCCGCGTCGAAGATGACCAGCAGCTGCTTGCGGGCCGCCTGGTCGTTCCACTCGCGATCGGCCTGGATGATGTGCAGCAGATTATCGACCGCGCCCTTGAAGTCGCCGGCCGCGCTCTGGGCCTCGGCCAGGTCGAACCGGGCCTGATGGTCGTCGGGGGCGGCCGCGACCTTGGCCTCAAGCTCGGCGGAAGCCCCTGTCGGCGCCTTGGCCGCCAGGGCCAGTTGCGCGCGCACGCTCTGGACCGCCGGCTCCTTGGAGTCCTGGGGGGCCATGGCGATGGTCTGGGCCGCCTGTTCGGGATCGCCGCTCGCCAGATAGACCCGCGCCATGCCGGCGATGGCCTTCTCGTTCTCGGGCTCGATCGACAGGACATGGGCGAAGGCCTGGGCCGCGCCGCCGAAGTCGTTCAGGCCCAGCGACTCCTCGCCCAGCTCCAGCAGTTGCGCCGTCTCGGTCGAGCCGCCGGCGCCGCCGGTCAGCTTGTCGATGAAGGCCTTGATCTGGCTGTCGGGGATCGCGCCCTGGAAGCCGTCCACCGGCTGGCCGTTGACGAAGGCGTAGACGGTGGGGATCGACTGCACCCGCAGCTGGCCCGCATAGGCCGGGTTGGCGTCCACATCGATCTTGACCATCTTCACCGCCCCCTTGGCGGCGCGCACGCCCTTCTCCAGCGCCGGACCCAGGGTCCGGCACGGCCCGCACCAGGTGGCCCAGAAATCGACGATGACCGGCTGATGCTTCGACGCCTCGATGACGTCGGTCATGAAGGAGGCGTCCGTGCCCTCCTTGATCAGGTCGCCCGAGAGATTGGGGTCCAGGGTGGGGTCAGCGAAGGTCATGTCGGGGGTCCGGGCTGGGTCGAAGGATCGTAACGGCTCAGATGGCGACGGGATGCGCCGGCATCAAGCGGCGAATTGACCCGCTGTGACCCGGGGCGGCGCCCGCCGCGCGGAATTCAGACTCGGCCTGCGGAAAAACACAGTCTGAATCGTCTGAATCGTCTGAAATCCCCCGCCTCACGCCCGGCCTCGCCGCGCCGCGCCGCTGCATCCAGATGGGGCGCCGGGCGCACGGTTCAAGCGGCCAAAGCCGTCATCGCCCGCTTCGGCCGGGCGGTCCTAGTGCTGGTTTTCCGGCAGGCGCACGACCAGGCCGTCCAGGGCGTCGGAAACGCGGATCTGGCACGACAGCCGGCTGTTGGGCTCGACGTTCTCGGCGAAGTCCAGCATCGACTCCTCCATGGCCGAGGGTTTGCCCGTCGCCTCGCGCCAGGCCTCGTCGACATAGACATGGCAGGTGGCGCAGGCGCAGGCCCCGCCGCAATCCGCATCGATCCCCGGCACATTGTTCCGGATCGCGCCCTCCATGACGCTGAGCCCCGGTT
>NZ_JAHFPF010000115.1 GCF_023259385.1 Brevundimonas sp.
GCGCCACACCCGCTCCCGTGTCAACAGGGCGATGGCGGGATCGTAGAGGCCGCTCAGGGCGGCGTGGCCGAGTGCGGGAGTGAAGTTTGCGGTCACTTCGCGGCCTTCCGTTCTTCGCGCGACTGTTTCAGGATCGACCAGGCCGACTGCAGGAAGACCACCGCCAGGACCGCCCCGGCGATCAGATCGGGCCAGCGCGAGGCGGTCAGCCAGACGGCCACGCCCGTCCCCGCGACCACCAGGCTCTGGATCAGGTCGTTGCGCGTGCACAGCCACACCGAGCGGACGTTGGCATCGCCTTGGCGATGGCGAACCAGCAGGAGGGCGGCCAAGGCGTTGGCGAAGAAACCCAAGGCGCCTAGGCCGGTGATGACGAACCCTTCCGGCGGCGCCCCGGAGGCGGCCCGCCAGATCGCATAGCCGAGGATGAACAGCGCGAGAGCCGCGAGGCTGGCGCCCTTGACCATGGCCGCGCTGGATCGCACCGCGGCCGAGCGGCCGATCACGGCCAGGCTGATGCCGTAGGTGGCGGCGTCGGCCAGGAAGTCGAGGGCGTTGGCGCCCAGCGAGACCGAGCCCTGCAGGGCCGCGCCGCCGGCGATGGCGAGGAAGGCGGCGCCGTTGATGGCGATCACCGACGTCAGGATCCGGCGGTAGGCCGGAGTGGAGCCGTCGAATTTGACGGCCGCGCCGCAACTGCAGCTGGACGCCGCCGGTTCCCCGGCCGAGAGGGATTCAGTCATCAAGTTCCACCTTTCACGGCCAAGATGCATCCTCCAGTCGCTCGAGGATCAAGACGAGAATGCAGGCCTCGCCGGAAAGCGCGCCCGTTGGCCGAAACCGACTTGATCCTCTAGTAGCTAGAGGCCGCACACTCAGACGAAATCCACAGGAGGCCTCATGACCACAGTGCACCCGACGCGACGCGGTCCCGGCCGTCTCCAGGCGATCGCATTCGCGCTCGCCGCCCTGGTCGCGGCTGTGGATCAGGCCGCCAAGGCCGCAGCCCGCGCCCAACTCGACACCGCAGTGGACCTCACGCCCTTCCTGGCGCTGCGTCTGGGATTCAATCCCGGCGTCACCTTCGGCATGTTCGCCGGGTCGGGCGAGGCGGGGCGCTGGGCGCTGAGCGGCGTCGCGGTGTTGATCATCGGCGTGCTGCTGGCGTGGATCTGGCGGACGCGGAGCGTCATGACGGCGACAGCCGCCAGCCTGATCGCCGGCGGAGCGATCGGGAACCTGCTCGACCGGCTGCGCTTCGGCGCGGTCACCGATTTCATCGACCTTCACTGGCGCGACGCACACTGGCCGACCTTCAACCTCGCCGATGCGACCATCGTTTGCGGCGTGGCGCTGCTTCTTTTGACCGTCCGGGGCTCGGACCGCCGTCCGACCGCATCGAGCCTGGGACGGACGGCGCGATGACCTTTACCGCCGAACAGAGAGCGATCGCCGTCCGTTCGGGACTGGCGATCCTGATGACCGCCGTGGCGATAGCGTCGGCCCGGCTATGGCTTTCGCCGCCTCTCCTGGGGGCCGCGCCGGACATGTCCACGGCCGACCGGCTGGCCTATGCGCTGAAGGCGGACCTGCTGGTCTTGCTGTGGCTCGCCGGCTGTCTGAGGGCCGTGGCCAGCATCCGGTTCCGGTCCGACGCCGACCGGCCAGGCTCCGCCTACGGGGCGCCCAGCCCCAGGCTCGCCGTCCCGGCCGCCGTGCTGCAGAACTCCCTCGAACAGACGGTGCTGGCCGTGGGCGCCCACCTGGTCCTCGCCACCGTCCTGCGCGGCGAGGAGATGATCGTGCTTCCGGTGCTGGTGGCGCTGTATCTGGTCGGCCGCGTGCTGTTCGCCCTGGGCTACGCCAGGGGCGCGGCCGCCCGCGCCTTCGGCATGGCCCTCACCGGCGCCTCCACCCTGGGAGCCTTCGCCATGGCCATCGTTCTGCTGGGGCTTGGCCGATGACCCGATCATCGCCCGCCTCGTCCGGCCTGCGTCCCATCGGCAAGCTCGCCGCCGCCACCGGCGTCAAGGTTCCGACCATCCGCTTCTATGAGGAGATCGGGCTGCTTGCCGCCCCGCCGCGCACCGCCAGCGACCGGCGGATGTACGACGACGCGGCGGAACGCCGCCTGTCGTTCATTCGGCATGCGCGACAACTGGGGTTTGATCTGGACTCGATCCGCTCCCTGCTGGATCTGTCCGATCACCCCGATCGGCCCTGCGCCGAAGCCAGCATCCTCGCCGAACGCCACCTGGCTGACGTGACGCAGAAGATCGCCCGGCTTCGGGCCCTCCAGCGCGAACTTTCGCGAATGACGGCGGAATGCGCCGGGGGCCGGGTCTCCGCCTGCAAGGTGATCGAAGCGCTGCACGAGCCGGCGGCGCCGCGTTGAAGGCGAGCTCGCCCGGTCTGAACCTCTGCCCGGCCCCGCCGTGGAGGACGGGCCTCTGAAGACCGGGAAGGCGCGAACGATGCAGGAGCCATCGGGTCACGGAGACGTTTTGGAGTGGATCGCGGCCCCGTCGCGCTCCCCTCGTCAACTCACAGCAAAGGCTGACGCCATGAGCGATTCGACGACGTCCTACGACCTGGTGATCATCGGCGGCGGCCCGGGCGGATACCCCTGCGCGATCCGGGCGAGCCAGCTGGGCATGTCGGTGGCGGTCATCGACGACCGGGACCTTCTCGGGGGTACCTGCCTGAATATCGGCTGCATTCCATCGAAGGCGCTGCTCCAGGCCACGGAGCGGCTCGAGATGGCGCGCAACCTCGAAGCTTTCGGCGTCATGGTCGACAATGTGCGGGCCGACCTCGCCGGCGTGATGCGGCACAAGAGCAAGGTGGTGACCGAGCTGGGCGAAGGGGTCGCCTACCTCCTGCGCAAGAACAAGGTCGTCCGGCTCCAGGGCCGCGGGCGCCTGCTGGCGCCCGACCGCGTGGAAGTGATGGGCGCCGACGGCCCCTTCGAGGTGCAGGCCCGCAAGGCGGTGGTCATCGCCAGCGGATCGGAAGCGGCGACCTTGCCCGATCTGCCCATCGACGAGCAACGGATCGTCACCTCGGCCGGCGCGCTGAGCCTCACGGCGGCGCCGCGCCATCTGGCGGTGATCGGCGGCGGCTATGTCGGACTGGAGCTGGGGTCGGTCTGGCGCCGGCTCGGCAGCGAGGTCACGGTCATCGAGGTGCTCGACCGGATCGCCTCCGGCGTCGATTCGGAGATGTCGACGGCGCTGCACAAGGTGCTCGAGGCCCAGGGCTTCGAGTTCTGCCTCGGGCACAAGGTGGTCGGATCGCGGATGGAGGGCGACGACGTCGTCCTTGACGTCGAGCCCATGGGCGAAGGCGCGCGCGGAACCATCAAGGCCGATGTCGTGCTGGTTTCGATTGGCCGACGCCCCGCCACCGCCGGGCTCGACCTTGAGACGGTCGGCATCAAGCCCGACCGCAAGGGCTTTATTCCGGTCGACGACGGCTTTCGAACCAGCGCCGAAGGGGTCTACGCCATCGGCGATGTCATTGGCGGCGCCATGCTGGCCCACAAGGCGGAGGAGGAAGGGATCGCCCTGGCCGAACGCCTGGCCGGCGGCGCGGGCCATGTCGACTACGGAACGATCCCGGCCGTCGTCTACACTTGGCCGGAACTGGCCTCAGTCGGGCGCACCGAGGACGACCTCAAGGCGGCCGGCGTGGCCTATCGCGTCGGGCGCTTTCCGTTCTCGGCAAACGCCATGGCCAAGGCGCGGCTGGAGAAGAACGGGCTGGTCAAGGTGTTGGCGGACGCCAGGACGGACAAGATTCTCGGCGTGCACATCCTGGGGCCGGACGCCGGCAGTCTGATCCATGAAGCGGTCGCCGTCATGCAGTTCGGCGCGGCGGCCGAAGACGTGGCGCGGACGAGCCATGCGCATCCGACGCTTCCGGAAGCCTTGCGCGAGGCATGCCTGGCTGTGGCCGACCGCACGATCCACCTTTAACGACCGAGCCGCGTGATCTGCCCGGGCTGGCCAGGCGGCGCCGAGGCGTCCCGGCGGGCGGGCCCCGGCGCCGCCTACGAGCCCGGCCGCGTCGCGAATAAAGGGCGACAGCGTCGCCGCCTGAATGCTAATGCGAGCCGTTCACATCTGGATTGACCATGCGTCCTCTGCTCCGTCTCCTCGCCCTGCTGTTCGCCCTGGGACTGGCCGCCCCGGCCTTCGCCCAGGCCCCGTCCGCCGCGGAAGCCCAGGTCGCCTGGCGGCTGCTCGACTATGTGGCGGTCGACTACGCCGGCGCGGTGGCCAACGGACAGGTGACCAATCCGGCCGAATACGGCGAGATGATCGAATTCAGCACCCAGATCCGGACGCGTCTGGACGCCCTGCCGGCCAACCCGGCCAAGGCCGCCCTGATCCGCGACGCCGAGACCCTGCAGGCCGCTATCCGGGACAAGGCCGATCCGCAGGTCGTCGGCGACCAGGCCAAGGCCCTGGCCGGCGCGGTGCTGACGGCCTATCCGAGCCCGCTGGCGCCGTCGTTCCCGCCTGATCTGGCCCGCGGCGCGACGCTCTATGCGGAGCAGTGCGCGGTCTGCCATGGCGTGACCGGACGCGCCGACGGACCGGGCGCCGAGGGGCTCGATCCGCCGGCGATCGCCTTCGCCGACGTGGAGCGCGCGCGCCAGCGCAGCGTCTTCGGCCTCTACCAGGTGATCGACCAGGGGCTGGAGGGCACGGCGATGGCCAGCTTCTCGCATCTGCCGGCCGAGGACCGCTGGGCGCTGGCCTTCTATGTCGGCCGCTTCGCCTTCACCGACGCCGAAGCGGCCGAGGGCAAGCGCCTGTGGGACGGCGATCCGGCGGTCCGCGCGGCCTTCCCCGACCTGGCCGCCCTCACCCAGACCACGCCGGCCGAGCTGGCCACCCGCCTCGGCGAACCCCGCGCGCGGGCCCTGACCGCCTATCTGCGACGTCATCCCGAGGCGGCGGCGCGCCCGACCGGATCGACGCTGACCCTCGCGCGGACGCGCCTTGCGGAAAGCGAGGCCGCCTATCGCCGGGGCGACCGCAAGGCGGCGACGGACCTGGCGCTATCCGCCTACCTCGATGGCGTCGAGCCGATCGAGCCGGCCCTGGGCGCCCGGGACGGCGCCCTGCTGCGCCGGGTCGAGACCGCCATGACCGAGCTGCGCGTCTCAATCGGCCGGGGCGCGCCCGCCCAGGAGGTCGCGGACCGGGTCGCCCGTGCGAACGCCCTGCTGGACACGGCCGAGCGGGCCCTCGCGCCCCAGGAGGCGGACAATCTCGCCAGCTTCCTCGGCGCCTTCACCATCCTGCTGCGCGAAGGGCTGGAAGCCCTCCTCATCGTGGTGGCGATGATCGCCTTCCTGCGCAAGGCCGAGCGGCCCGAGGTGCTGCGCTATGTCCACGGCGGCTGGGTGGCCGCGCTGGTCGCCGGCGGCGCCACCTGGGCGGCCGCGACCTTCTTCATCTCCATCAGCGGCGCCAGCCGGGAGCTGACCGAAGGCTTCGGCTCGCTTCTGGCGGCCGTGGTGCTCGTCTCGGTCGGCATCTGGATGCACGGCAAGTCGCACGCGGACGCCTGGCAGACCTATATCCGCGACAAGCTCTCCGCAGCGCTGTCGAAGCGATCGGCCTGGTTCCTGTTCCTGCTGGCCTTCGTCGTGGTCTACCGCGAGGTCTTCGAGACCATCCTGTTCTATGCGGCGATCTGGAGCCAGGGCGGCCATCTCGGCATGCTGGCCGGCGCCCTTACGGCGGTGGCCATCCTGGCCGTGGTGGCCTGGGCCTTGCTGGCCTACAGCAAGCGCCTCCCGATCGGCCGGTTCTTCTCGCTGAGCTCGATCCTCATGGCCATCCTGTCGGTCGTCCTCGTCGGCAAGGGGGTGGCGGCGCTGCAGGAAGCGGGCTGGCTCGACGTGCACCCGGTCGCCTGGGTCCCCCGCCTCGAGCTTCTCGGCCTCTATCCCACGGTCGAAGGCCTGGCCGTTCAGCTTCTGACGATTGCTATCCTCGTGGTCGGCTTCTCCCGGCATGCGGCGCCGAGGCGCGCGCGCCCAGCTTCTTGAGCGGGCGTCTCCGTCCGAGGCCCTAACTGCGGCCCGGCGGGGTTTCAGAGCTGCTTGGCGCCGATAGCCGTGCGGTCCGCGGATACCCAAGGTGCGGGGCTGCAGCCAATGGCGTTCGAGCGAATGCCCAGGTGCGGAGATTAGGCGCCCTATTCTCCGCACTTGGCGCGGAGAATAGCCTTGCTCTTGCGGCGAATAACGCCCATATTCTCCGCAGGGAGTGCGGGGAATGACGCAATACATCCACGAGATCGATGGCTGGCCGCGTCTGGACTGGCGCGCTGACGCGCTTGCCGATCGCCTCGCAGCCGTCCGCCATCGCCAGGGCCTTCTGCTTGGCCGGATGCACACGCTCGGCTTCGATCTCCGCGCTGAAGCCGTCCTCGAGACCCTTACCGAAGACGTCCTGAAATCCAGCGAGATCGAAGGCGAGCTGCTCGACAAGGATCAGGTGCGATCCTCGATCGCCCGCCGCCTCGGCATGGATATCGGGGCCCTCGCTCCCGCGGACCGCAACGTCGACGGCGTCGTCGAAATGATGCTCGACGCGACCCAGAACTTTGCGTCTCCGCTTACCGAGGAACGACTGTTCGCCTGGCACGCCGCCCTGTTTCCGACCGGGCGCAGCGGCATGACCAAGATAGTCGTAGGCGCCTGGCGCAACGAGAGCTCCGGCCCGATGCAGGTCGTCTCAGGCCCTTTCGGACGGGAGCGCGTGCACTATGAAGCGCCCCCCGCCGCCCGTTTGCAGGACGAGATGCGGGCGTTCCTCGACTGGTTCAACGGCGAGCCGCGGACTGACCCGGTCCTCAAGGCCGCGATCGCCCACCTGTGGTTCGTGACCATCCACCCGTTCGACGACGGGAACGGCCGGATCGCGAGGGCGATCGCCGACATGGCGCTCGCCCGCTCCGAGAAAAGCGCCCAGCGCTTCTACAGCATGTCCGCCCAGATCCGGCTGGAGCGCAAAGACTACTACGCCACCCTGGAGACGACCCAGAAAGGCGCGCTCGATGTGACCCTCTGGCTGGACTGGTTCCTCGGCTGCCTCGATCGCGCGTTCGACGGCGCGGAAGCCACCCTGACCCATGTGATGCGCAAGGCGCGCTTCTGGGAGGCGCTCGCAGGTCAGACGTTGAGCGAGCGCCAGAGCACGGTCATCAACCGGCTGCTCGACGGCTTCGAAGGCAAGCTCACCTCGACCAAATGGGCCGTGCTGACGAAGTCCTCGCCCGACACGGCCTTGCGCGACATCAACGATCTGATGGACCGTGGAATCCTTGTGAAGGATGACGGCGGCGGACGCAGCACGAGCTACTCCCTGGTCGATCGAGGATAGGCGGCTCCACATCGCGTCGGCGGAGCCACCACATCGGGCGGCTCCGCCCGAGCGGGCGCGTCTCGACAGGGATGATGCAACTCGCCAGTTCTGGCGAGTTACCGCCGAAAACCTGCTTATTTCGCCAGAAGTGGCGAGTTACGACCTTCGCAAACCTTGCGACGCCTCAAGGCGCCGCCGAGGCGCCAGGTCAGCGTCCGTAGGAAGCTGGGAAGCCCCTGAACATCAACGCGAGGCGCGGGGTTGTTCGTCGTGCTCAAGGCGACGTCAGGCCTGACGGGCGATGGCGATGGCGGAGAGATCTGAGGCGGCATCGACCGGAACCCCGGCCGCCTTGCGCTCCGAATAGCGGTCCACGAGCTGGACGGCGTGCGGCCGGGTCAGGACGGTGAAGCGCACCAACTCCTCCATCACGTCGACGATGCGCTCATAATAGGCCGAGGGCTTCATGCGGCCGGCCTCGTCGAACTCTTGGAAGGCCTTGGCCACGCTCGACTGGTTCGGGATGGTGATCATTCGCATCCAGCGTCCGAGCAGGCGCAGGGTGTTGACGGCGTTGAAGCTCTGGGACCCGCCCGACACCTGCATGACGGCGAGCGTCCGGCCCTGGGTCGGGCGCATGCCGCCCAGGCTCAACGGCAGGTGATCGATCTGCAGCTTCATGACGCCGGAGACCTGGCCGTGCCGTTCCGGACTGCACCAGACCATGCCCTCCGACCAGAAGGCGTGCTCGCGCAACTCGCGCACCGCCGGGTGGTCGTCGTCGACGGACGCGCCCGGCAGGGGGAGGTCGGAGGGGTCGAAGATGCGGGTTTCGCATCACATCCGTCGCAGCAGGCGGGCCGCTTCCTCGACGCAGAGACGCGAGTAGGACCGCTCGCGCAGCGACCCGTAGAGAAGCAGGATGCGCGGCGGGTGGTCGTGCGGGCCCAGGCCGCGGGCCGGATCGGCGGACAGATAGGCCGCGTCCAGAGCCGGAAGATGTTCCTGATCCGGCAGCGATCGCAGGCGGGCGAAGGTCATCACAGGTCCTTGGTCAGATAGGCGGCCGATGCCGGGCAGAGGTCCGCGAACTCGCGGGTTCGCCGGATCGCGGCGCGCGGCTTCCCGATCGGCGGCGAGGAAGCCGTGTCGGGTGAAGAAGGGTTCGGCCGTGGTCGTGAGCAGATGGAGACGTTCGCCGCCCAGGTCCCGGGCGACGCTCTCGGCGGCGGCCAGCAGCCGGCTTCCCAGACCTCGCCCCCTTCCGGCCCGCGAGCACGACCAGGGAGCGAAGCAACAGATCCCGCCCCTCACCTTCCAGCCCCACATAACCCGTCAGGGCGCCGTAGTGGTCGGCGCTGAAGTAGCGGCCGGCGCCCGGCTCCGGCAGGCCCGCGCCTCGCAGGGTCGCGAGCAGGCCGGCGTCATCGGCGTCCAGGAGATGCAGACTGACCATCAGCCGGCGTCCTTCGGCGGGGCCGTGTCCGGGAACCAGCGCCGGCCCATCCAGAGCGCCACCGAGACCAGCAGGATCAGCACCGGCACCTCGACCAGGGGGCCGATGACGGCCGCGAAGGCGACCGGCGAGGTCAGTCCGAACGCCGCGATGGCCACCGCGATGGCCAGCTCGAAATTGTTCGAGGCCGCGGTGAAGGCCAGGGCGGTGGTGCGCGGATAGTCGGCCTCGATCAGCCGCCCCATGAGGAAGCTGACCACGAACATGACGAGGAAGTAGATCGTCAGCGGAATGGCGATGCGCAGCGCATCCAGCGGCAGGGCCACCACCTCGCCGCCCTTGAGGCTGAACATCACCACGATCGTGAACAGCAGGGCGATCAGGGTGATCGGTCCGATGCGCGGCAGGAAGCGGCGCTCGTACCAGTCCGCGCCCCGGCGGGCGATCAGGCTGCGCCGGGTCAGGAACCCGGCCAGGAAGGGAAGACCGAGGTAGACCAGCACCGCGCCGGCGATGGTCCAGACGCTGACGTCCACCACGCTGCCCTGCAGCCCGAGCAGGGGCGGCAGGACCGTGAGGAACACCCAGGCATAGAGGCTGAAGAACAGGATCTGGAAGATCGAGTTGAAGGCGACGAGACCGGCCACATACTGGTTGTCGCCCCGCGCCAGCTGGTTCCAGACCAGCACCATGGCGATGCAGCGCGCCAGGCCGATCAAGATGACGCCGGTCATGTATTCCGGCTGGTCGCGCAGGAAGATCACCGCCAGCGCGAACATCAGCACCGGGCCCAGCACCCAGTTCTGGAACAGCGACAGGGCCAGCACCCGCCTGTCGGCGAAGACGCGCGGCAGCTCCTCGTACCGGACCCTGGCCAGCGGCGGGTACATCATCAGGATCAGACCGATGGCGATCGGGATGTTGGTCGTGCCGATCGAGAGGCTGTCGACCCAGGTCGGCAGGCCCGGAGCCAGCGTCCCCAGAGCCACGCCGAGACCCATGGCCACGAAGATCCACAGCGTCAGCCAGCGGTCGAGAAAGGACAGGCGACGCGGCGAGGCGTCCGCCACGGGAGTATCGATCATCGCTTCACCCGCTGTCCGGCGGCGTCGATGATGACCTCGCCGTCCTCCTTGGTGAAGGGCTTGAGATCATCGGCGGGCAGGAGGTCCAGAACGGCTTCGGACGGTCGGCACAGGCCGACACCGAGAGGACTGACGACGATGGGCCGATTGAGCAGGATCGGATGGGCCTCGATCGCGTCGAGCAGTTGATCGTCCGTCAGGCCGGGATCCGCTAGGCCCAGCTCGGCGAAGGGCGTGCCCTTCTCGCGCAACAGGTCGCGCAGCGGCTTGCCGGACCGTTGGGCCAGCCAGGCGACCATGGTCCGCGACGGCGGGGTCTTCAGATACTCAACGACATGCGGCTCGATACCGACGTGGCGGATCAGCTCCAGCGCGTTGCGCGACGTCCCGCAGGCGGGGTTGTGATAGATGACGATGTCCACGGGATCCTCAGGGGCAGCAGGGTGCGAG
>NZ_JAHFPF010000116.1 GCF_023259385.1 Brevundimonas sp.
ACCGGCCACCGCCCCGCCGGCGCCGACGGGCGCGCCGGGGCTCGTGGGCAGGCTGTCGATGACGCCGCTGACCGGCGCGCGGAGCGTGATCCGGCCCCCGCCGGTCAGGCGGCGCAGGTTGGCGCTGGCTTCCCGGGCGGTGGCCGCGGCGGCGGCGGCCACGGTGACTTCGGCGTCCGCGGCGAGCCCGTCGGCGCGAAGCCGCTGAAGCCGCGCGTGTTCAGCGGTCGTCACGCTGGCCTCACGGGCGAGCCGATCCAGATCGAGTCGGGTCGTTGGGCTGGCCATGAGGGTCACGATCGGCTGACCGGCCCGCACGGCCTCGCCGACGGTGACATGGATCTGGGCCACCTGGGCCTCGAAGGTCGCCGTCAGGGTCCGGACGGCGGCGGGATTGAACTCCACCTGGCCATAGGCGGTGACGGTCTCGTCGAGCATCCGGGTGGCGACTGCGGCTGTGCGCACGGTCGCCACCGGCGGGACGGCCTTCTCCGCCGGCTTCGAGCAACCCGCCAGCGCCAGCGCCAGCGCCGCCGCGCCTGCCACGATCCGCATCATTCCGCATCTCCGATCAAGGCGCCCGACGCCAGTTCCAGCGCCACCCATTGTTCCGACAGGGCCTGATCCAGGACCGCGAGGGCGATCTCCTTGTCGGTGAGAGCCTGACGCGCCGTCTCGGCCGTGACGCGGGCGATGTCGCCGCGCGCGCCGGCCCGTTCGAATGCCTCGACGGTTTGCCTCAACGGCGCGACCTGTCCCTCCAACGCGTCGCGCTGGCGGAGGCCGATCCGGTAGGCGGCGATCAGGGTGGTGATCTCTGACCGCGTCGAGAACAGGCGAGCCTCGTATTCCGCGCGGAGCTGCTCGCGCGTGGCATCCTGCACCGCGATCGCGCCACGGTTCCGGTTCCACAGCGGCAGGTCGAAACCGATGGCGACGCCGTTCGTCCTCACCGCGCCTGTGTCCCGCGCCGCGTTCAGCGACAGGTTCAGGCGAGGATATTGCTGAAGCAAGGCGAGCCGCAGATTGGCGTCCTGAACGTCATAGCCGGCGCTCAGGGCGGCCAGGTCGAGCCGCTGGCGATAGGCCCGTTCGACCAGAGTCTCCGGGTCCGGCGCCGGGAAATGGGACAGCGGCGGGTCGATCAGGGCGACGACGGCGTCGGGCGAGAGACCGAGCGCGGCGTTCAGCGCGAACCGCGCCGCCTGCAGATCGCGCTCGGCGCTCCGGGCCCGGTCGCCGGCGTCGGCCGCCGCGATGCGCCGGGCTTCCAGATCGTTCGCCGACAGATCGCCGCGCGCCACCGCCCGAAGGGTTCTATCCAGGGCGTCGTCGGCGGCGCGAGCGGCTTCGAACGCCAGCCCCCGCACTGTTTCCAATCCGCCGATGCGGGCCCCCAGAAGCCGCGCCTGGCCCGCCGCCTGCCATTCCAGCCAGGCCACGTCGAGCCGCACCTGATCCCGGCTCGCCCTGGCCGTCCGCTGCCGGAGCGGACGGGTGTACAGGCTGGAGGTGTCGAACCCCAAGCCGCCGGCAATGGCGTCCACGAGGCCGGGGGCCGAAGCGGGGCGGTCCAGGCTGAAGGAAAACTGGGGGTCCGGCAGCAGTCCGGCCTCGAACACCTGCGCCTCCGCGACGCCGAGCCGGGCGCGTTGGGCTCTCAGGTCGGGGTTGGCGATGACGGCGATGACGCCGAGCTGTCGTGCTGAAAGCGGTCCCGACAGGTCTATGTCCACGGGGCCGAGTCGGGGATAGTCCAGCCGGGCGCCCGCCAGGGCCAGTTCGGTCGTCGAGGGATCGGGACGCGGGCGGTCCGGCAGTTCCGCGGACCGATAGGAGACGCAACCGCCGAGGACGACGAACGCCAGACTCACGGCCGCCAGACCCCGCGTCCGCCGCCGTCGGCCGTCCGGAATCCGGCCGTCCGTCCCTCTTTCGGGCGAAGGGGTCAACACACTCACGCAAGGCCTCCAGCGACCGATTTTGCCCGTCCCGACCGGCGAGACGAAGGGATGGCGCTAGTTCGCCGGCTTGAAATGCTCTTCAAGCGCGTCGACCAGCGCCAATTCGTTCGACACCGCGATCTCCGCGGCGACCGCGTTCTTCTGCGCGACGGCGATTTCCATTCCCGAGAGGGCGCTCTCGAACGCGCCGCTCAGGCCCTTGGCGGTGACACGCGGAGAAATCCGTGCCCAGGTTTCGCGGGCGTAGGCCACGTCGGCGGTCATCTGATCCCAATCGACCGGCCGCGACTTGGCGTTGGCGTCATATCTGAAACCGGCATAGTCCAGCAAACTGACCTCGACGGGTACCTGGGCCGAGGCATCCTGGGCGCTCACCAGAACCCTGTAGGTTTCGACCGCCGCGATTGCGATCGCTGACCGATTCTGATCCCGCAAGGCGGCATCGATCCCCGCGCCCAGCGAGTCGAGGCGCGCGGCCTGGTCCGTCGCCAGAAATGTCCGAGCCTCGGAAGCTTTTTGTCGGGCGGCGGTCAGCGAGGCGGCAAGCTCAGGGAACGTCTTGTCGAACGCGGTTTCCGTCAGCGTCTCGTATCCCTCGGCCGCGGCCAGAAGCCGGACGTTCCGATCCGACGCCACAGGCGAGGCCGCGGTCGCCGTAGCCGGCGGGTTCGCCTTGTCGGCCTGCGGATTGCATGCGGTGAGGCTTGCGGCGAGGACCGCGATCGCGGCGACGCCTGCAAGGGATTGGGTGATGCGGATCATGGCTTCAGTGCTCCTTGGAGAGGATGTGGGCTAGGGCCGGCGAGGTATCATGCGAAGCGACCGGCGCCGGCTCGCGGTCGAAACACGCGCCTCGCCAAGGCGGACCGGCGATTGACGGAGGTGCCAGAGCGCCGGCCCTGGAAACCGATGGGCGCTCACAAGGGTGCAGCCTGTCATTCGGGCGAAGTCCTGTCCACGACGTCCTGGCAAAAGGCGATCCGCGCGGTCAGGCCGGGACGGTTGGACTCCAGCACGAGGTCGGCGTCGTGAAGCGCGGCGATCGCCGCCACCAGGGCGAGTCCCAAACCCGACCCGGGCGAGTGGCGGCTATGGTCGAGGCGGAAGAAGCGCCGGGTCACCTTCGGCAGCGCCTCGTCCGGAATCCCCGATCCGGTATCCCTGACACAGAGGACGGTTCTCATTCCTTCGTCGTAGACGTCGATGATGATGTGGACCGGACCGTCGGCGTGAACGATGGCGTTCTCCACCAGATTGGACAGCATCTGGATCAAAAGATCCTCGTCGCCCATGATCATCCTGTCGCTGTCGGCCAGGAGCGCCATGGTGTGGCCGGCCTGGTCGGTGACCGGCTGATAGGCCTCGAACACCCGCCGCACGAGCCCCGAGGCGGACACCGGTGCGAAGGTCCCCCGGCCCGTTCCCGCCTCGATCTGTGCGATCCGGAGCAGGGCCGCGAAGATGTCCAGCGCGCCGTCCAGGTCGATCAGGGCCTGATCGATCGCCCCTTGTAGCCCCGTGACCGTCGCGGTGTGTCCGCGCGCGTGCTCCAGGCGCTGGCGCATGCGGTTCAGCGGCGTGCGGAGGTCGTGAGCGATGTCGGACGAGACGTGCCGCATCGCCTCCATGGAGGCTTCCAGCCGTTCCAGCATGCGATTGAGGTTATCCCGAAGGGTCGCGAACTCGGACCCCAGACCAATGGGGGGCAGACGATCGCCGAGATGACCTTGCATGATCCTAGCGGTCGCGGCGTTCACCTTGTCGAGACGCCGAGCCAGGATCAGGCCCACCGTCAAACCGCCGACGGCGGCGAGCACCGCCATCCCAGCGGCTCCCCATAACGCGATCTCCGCCATCCATTCCTGCAGCTCGTGCACCGCATGGGTCGACTTGCCGACCACGAGCGTGCCTTCAGGCAAGGATGTCGCGAGGGTGCGCACGAGGATCGGTTCATCGTGGATCGCTTCGTCGTCGGACGGCGCCGGCACGGAAACCTGGCTCAAGCCAGCGGCAACCGGGACCGGTACCGGCAATTCGCCTCCCAGCCGACGGCCGGCGCCGTCGAACAGCGCGTAGGCGAAGGGGCTGGCGATCCGCGCCCGGGTGGAGACCCGGCGCTGCAGCCCGACGAGGTCGGAGGCTGCCCCGTCGGCCAGCAGAACCCGGGTCTCGACTCCAAGGTCGTCCTCGAGCGAGTTGTTGGCGTACCCGGTCACGCCCCACTGGAACGCCCCGAACATCAAGGCTCCGCCCAGGGCGAAGATCAGGGCGAACGCGGCCGCGAGCCGCAGCGCGGAAGAGGCGAGAAATCTAGGCTCGGTCATCTATCATGTACCCGGCTCCACGGACTGTATGGATCAGCTCCCGACCGAAAGGGCGATCGACCTTGGCCCTCAGCCGGCTCATGTGCGCGTCGACGAGATTGGTCCGGGGATCGAAATGAAAGCCCCATATCTTGTCCAGCAGCATGGCGCGGGTGACGACCTGTCCGCTATGCCGGACCAGATATTCCAGCAGTTTGAACTCCTGGGGCGTCAGATCCAGCCGCGTCGTTTCCCGCCGGGCGGTTCGCCCGGCGAGGTCGAGCGACAGATCGCCGACCTCGAGCGTTGTTCTCAGGTCGATGGTGGGCGATCGGCGCCCGAGGGCCTGCACCCGCGCCAGCAGTTCGCTGAAGGCATAGGGCTTGACCAGATAGTCGTCGCCGCCGGATTCGAAGCCTTCGACCCGATCCCGGACACCGCCGACGGCGGTCAAAAAGATAACCGGCGTGGCCTTGCCGGCCTCGCGGACCGCGCGGACGACGGCGAGCCCGTCGCCGCCCGGCACCATGCGGTCGATGATCAGAACGTCATGGGCGCCCTCGAGCGCCAGATGCAGTCCGTCGTCGGCGTTTGTGGCCAGATCGACGGTATGGCCGGCCTCCGCGAGCCCGCGTTGCACGAACTCGGCGGCCTCGGCGTCGTCTTCGAGGAGGAGGAGTTTCATCTGGGCGCCCCGGTGAGGTAACGCCGCCCCCGATAAGGGGACGGCGTCCTGGTCAATCGTTGTCTTCGGGACCTTCGTTGGCCTCGTCGGCTTCTTCGGCGACCGCGCTCACGGCGCCGCTGGCGGCGTCCACGGCATAGGTGGTGACGCGGTCGCCGCTGGCGATCTCGACTTCCCAGCTGCGGCCGCTCTCGTCGTCGAACGAGGCTTCCATGGCCTTGCCCGATCCTTGGCGCTCCGCGATCGCGACGGCCTGGGCCAGAGAGACGCGTGCGCCGTTGACGGCGGCGATCTCATCGCGTTCGTCCTCGCCAGGCGGGCCCGGATTGGCGGCGACCGCCGCCCCGCCGATGGCCGCGGCCGAGATCAGCGCCGCCGCCGACAAACCGAAAAAGAGTTTCTTGCGGGTCATGTGACGTCTCCATTCGCCCGGGATCGGGCGTGATCGAACCCTAGACCGGCCAACCTTCGCCAATGCTCTCGCGCACGTTACAAGTTGGAAACGCGTTTGATCCGGGTTCACCGTGAGGGTCCTTGGTCGTCGCGACGAGTCTGACTGTGAATACGGGCCAAGGAACAATCATGCACCGACCGACCAACTTGCTAGGCCTGAACGCTCTTAGACAGCGGCGGCCGACCCTTCGGAACGTCAACGAACAGACCAGAGAGCGGCTGTCTCCGCTCGACCGCTTCGCCATCACGATCACGACGCGCGTCGGTACCATGGGGTTCTTCCTCATGATCGCCACATGGTCGGCTCTCTGGCTCGGCTGGAACCTGTTGGCCCCGGTTCGGCTTCGGTTCGACCCGCCGATGGGGTTCGTACTCTGGCTGTTCATTTCCAACCTGATCCAGATCCTGCTTATGCCGCTGATCATGGTGGGCCAGAACATTCAGGGGCGTCACGCGGAAGCCAGAGCCGACGAGGATTTCGCCGTCAATCAGAAGGCCGAGCTCGAGGTGGAGGAGATCATCCGGCATCTCGAAATCCAGACAGACATCCTCCAGCGGCTTGACACCGCGAGCAAAGGCCCTTCGTCAGCGTGACCAGAACATCTGTCGAAAAAGCCGGTGGCCCGCGACTTCGTGCAGGATCGCAAGACTGGCGTGACCGATAACATAGGCCCAGACGAGCTTGGATGACGCCTCGTGGACGCTCATGCCCGCGGTTCGGACGGATTCGGGAAGGACGGAGATGAGGCTCATCGTTCCTGTCACCGCCATGACAGACATGACGATCAAGCCGAGACCGTGGACGGCGTGCGCGAAGGGATGAGAGTCGACGTCGGGCAGCCGTCCACGCCGCCAGGCGGACAGGTGAAGGCGGAAGTCCCGCCAGACGGCCAGGGTCGCTTTCGGCGAGAACCACGGAACCAGAAGTCCGAAGCGAGCCTCGCCCCGACGGACCAGGGTCCACAACCAGTAGGCCAGCAGTAGGCCGAGGCTGGTCAGGCCCACCCATTCGTGAAGCTCGAACGCGAAGTTTTCGGCGCGTCCGGGCTTCGGCGCGATCATGAAATTGATGATCACCAGTTGATGGATCACCGCAATGGCCAGGAGCCCGTGCAAGGCTTTGGTCAGCAGGCTTCGGTCTGTTGACATCAGGCAGTCTCCTGGAGGCAGGTCGAGGTTCGCTCCGGTATGACGACGTCTCATCTTTATACGCAAATAACCAGCCAAGCCCTCAAACAAATCTACTCTAAAAATGAGAAGCATTCGCGAAACGGCAAGTACCGCAGTGGTCGGTTACTGATAGTATTGACCCGCCCCACCTTTCGGCCTTGAAGGTGCGGTCCAGACAGGAGCTAGGGGGATGCCGTTGCACCGGGAAAGACACCTCGTGGAGAGGATTGGCTGGCTTCGGGCCGCGATCCTCGGCGCCAACGACGGGATCGTTTCCACCGCCAGCCTCATCGTCGGCGTGGCTGCGGCGGCGGCGCGGCCCAGCGACATTTTGCTGACGGGGATCGCCGGACTGGTCGCAGGCGCGATGTCGATGGCGGCGGGCGAATACGTCTCGGTCAGTTCGCAGGCGGATACCGAGGCGGCGGATCTGGAGCGCGAGGCGGGCGAGATCGCCGCGGACCCGGAAGCCGAGATCGCAGAGCTCGCAGCCATCTACGTCCGACGCGGCCTCAACGACGAAACGGCCGCCGCCGTAGCCCGCCAATTGATGGCTCATGACGCGCTGGCCGCTCATGCCCATGACGAGCTTGGTCTGGTTCCCGGAATGAAGGCGCGGCCGGTTCAGGCGGCCCTGACGTCGGCCGTGACCTTCTCTGTCGGCGCCGCAGTGCCCCTCCTCATCGCTCTCGGAGCGCCCCCGAACTGGGTCGCGCCGGCCGTGGCGACCGGGGCGCTCGTCTCGCTCGCCGGACTTGGGGCCATCGGCGCCGCCGCCGGCGGGGCAGGCCGGTTGCGCGCGGCCGGGCGGGTGGCGATCTGGGGCGCTCTGGCCATGGCGGTCACCTCCGCGGTGGGAGCGGCGGTGGGCGCGTCGCTCTGAAGCCCGGCGACCGGAGGCGAGATCGCGACTCGCCCGACCCCCGGCGAGGCGTCCGCACCGTCCGGCGCACTCGACCCGTGGCGGAAACCGGGTGTGCTGTCCGGGCATGCGGGAATCATCTCTCCCGGATCTGGAACAGATCGTCGGGCGCGGCGGACGGTCGATCGGCTTGGGATCTTCCCTGATCCTTCAACCGTCGCAGACGTCGCGTGAGATCCTTGAGGATCAGCTGTCGGGCCCGTGGCTGCATTTTGCGCCAGGACCGGATCTCCGGAACCGAACGGCCGCAGCCCACGCACCAGCCGGTTCGACCATCGAAGCGACAGACGTCGATGCACGGCGAATCGGTACTCACGGCGTGGTCGTCGAAAGCCGGACGCCGATCGGGACCGGGGCGGGGCTTGCCTCATCCGCTCTGGCCACGGCGGGCAGGAGCCGGGCCGAATTGAGGATGAAGGCGAGTTCCGATGCGACGTGGATGAAGGCGGCGAACAGCGGGTTGAGAAGGCCGGCCGCCGCCAGGCCGATCCCCAGGGCGTCGATCGCCAGAGTGCCGGCGAAATTCTGCCAGATGATCCGGCGGGTCCGCCGCGCGATCCGCAAGGTGTCGACGAGACGCACGAGATCATTTCCCAGAAGGACGACATCGGCGCTTTCCTGGGCGACGTCCGTTCCCGAGCCCATGGCGATGCCGACGCTGGCGGCGGCTAGCGCGGGGGCGTCATTCACGCCGTCGCCCACCATGGCGACGATCCGCTTCTGCCCCACGAGCGCCTGGATGCGGGCGAGTTTGTCTTCCGGGAGCAGGCCCGCCTCGATGTCCCGGATGCCGAGGCTGGCTCCCACGGCCTGAGCGACGGGAAGGGCGTCGCCGGTCAACAGAAGGGTGCGGATGCCGAGGCCGTGCAGCGCTTCTATGGCGCGCTTGGCCTCCGGTCGTACGGTGTCGGCGACCGCGATCGCGCCCAGCAGGCAGCCGTTCCGGGCGACGTATACCTCTGAAGCCGCTTGGACGCCTAAGCTGAGCGTGCCGGGGATCGATACCGTGTTGTCCTGCATCCAGGCCTGATTGCCGACAAGGATGACGGAGGGGCCCACGTTTGCGACGATCCCTCGGCCTGGGGTGTAGGCGAAGTGTTCCGGTTCGGTCACCGTTCGTCCCCGGTTCAGGGCGTAGGCGACGATCGCCTTGCCGAGGGGGTGTTCGGATCGTAATTCGGCCGAAGCCGCCGCGTCGAGAAGGTCGTCCGGCGTTGCGCCGGCCACGGTCACGACCGCCTGGACCTCGGGCCGACCGAAGGTCAGGGTCCCCGTCTTGTCGAGCACGACGGTATCGACCTTGCCGAGCGTCTCCAGATGGACGCCGCCCTTGATGATCGCGCCGAGCCGGGCGGAGCGACCGATGCCGCCGAGGATGGCCAAGGGGGTGCCGGCGGCGATGCCGCAGGCCCCGGCGACGATGATCACCGAAATCGTGGAGTAGATGTTCTGGGTGATCAGATAGGTCAGGACAGCCGAGCCGAGGGCGAAATAGACGAGGTAGCCCGCCATGCGATCGGCGAGCCGTTGAACCGGCGCTCGGGAGCGCTCCGCGCGCTCCACCGCTTCGATGATCTTGCCGTAGCTGGTGTCCTTGCCGATACGCTCGGCTTGGACTTCGAGCGCGCCGGACTGGTTGATGGATCCGGCGAAGACAGCGGTCCCTTCGGTCTTCTCCACCGGCATGGATTCACCGGTGATGCGGGACTCATCAACGAACGAATGGCCTGACAGGACCGCGCCATCGACCGGAATACGTCCGCCTGGCGCGACGAGGATCGCGTCGCCGAGGTTGAGTTCCTCGGCCGAAATGGTCCGGATGGCGCCCGTCCGGCGAACCGAGACCTCGCGGGGCAGGAACTCCAGCAGATCGCGGATGGCCCTGCGGCCGCGGCCGACCGTCAAACCCTCCAGCACTTCGGCCACCAGCACGAAGAGCGTGATGATCAGCGCCGTAAAGAATTCGCCGATCGCCGCCGCGGCCACGATGGCGATCGTCATCGACAGTTCCATGGTCATGCGACGCTGAAGCACGTTCTCGAAGGCTTCCTTCAGGATCGGCCAACCGCCCACCAACAGACCGACGACTCCGATCAGGCTGATGGCTTCGAGCGGCTCCCAAACCCGGAACCACACGAGCGCTGCTGTCACCGCCACGAAACCGATGCGCACCGCCTCCGTCCACTCAAACGGATGCTCGTGATCGTGACCATCGTCGTCGTGGTCATGGTCATGATCGTGGTGATCGCGGTCATGGCCGGCGTGAACATGGCTTTGCCCGGAATGGTCCCCGGAATCCGGGCCGGCAGGAACGATGGTGCGGGCCTCCGCCTGGTCGGCGAGGGTGGGGAGGTCGCGGCCGGACTGATCGACCATCGGAGAGTCCATTTTCTGGCTGAATGCGGGAGAGGTCATGCCGACGACGCACAAGGCTTCAACGGTGGTGCGGTCCGGACTTTCCGGTCGCGAGGTCGATCATCGTCGTCCGCCGTCGTCACAGGGCCACTACTTTGAATAGCGACGGATGATGGCGATCAGCTCGTCGGCCCCGCTCCGGCGCTCGGCCTCGTTCAGATCGGGGCGGGCCACGTGGTGCCGCAGGTGGTCCTCGATCAGTTCCTCCAGCAGCCCGCCCATGGCTCCCCGCGCCGCGGCGACCTGCTGCAAAATTTGCGAACATCCGGCTTCGGACTCGATCGCCCGCTCGATCGCGCCCAGCTGGCCGGCGATGCGCCGGACTCGCGACACGAGCTTCTTCTTGTTGGTGACCGTGTGAGCCATGGATACTCCCCTATAGTATCTTGCTCCCTTATGCGAGACCCGATAAAGGACGACATCCTGTTGGGGAGTAGCTGCCGGTGT
>NZ_JAHFPF010000117.1 GCF_023259385.1 Brevundimonas sp.
TCGCGCGGCTCGTCGTCGTCGCTGTCCTCGCGGTCCAGGTCTTCGGCGTCGTCATCGTCCTCGATGATCTCGTCGTCGTCCTCGTCCTCATCGGCGTAGGCGCTGTCGTCGAAATCGTCGTCCAGGTCGATGAAGGGCTCGGCGCCTTCCGGCGGCGAGAAGTCCTCGTTGGTCTCGGTCCGCTCGATCGTGCTTTCGCCCTGGCCCAAGGTGTCGTCGATCAGGATCACGACGTTCAGGCCGCGCTGGATCAGCAGGCTCTGCAGATAGTCGCGCTTGTGGTTCAGGATGTAGAGGGCGACCGCGGTGCAGACGCGCAGGTTCACCGAACCCGCGCCGTTCTTGCCGGCCTCGATGTCGACGGCGCGCAGGGTGACCAGCGCGGCGCTCTCGGCCGAGCGGATGCGGCCGGCGCCCTGGCAGTGCGGGCAGACTTCGGTCGCGCCCTCGATCACGCCGAGGCGGCGACGCTGGCGGCTGATCTCCATCAGGCCGAAGCCCGAGATGCGGCCCATCTGGATGCGGGCGCGGTCCTTGGCCAGCGCGTCCTTCAGCACCTTCTCGACGGCGCGGTTGTTCTTCGACTCCTCCATATCGATGAAGTCGATGACGATCAGGCCGGCGAGGTCGCGCAGGCGCAGCTGGCGGGCGGCCTCGGCGGCGGCCTCCATGTTCGTCTTGAAGGCGGTGGCCTCGACGTTGCGCTCCTTGGTGGCGCGGCCGGAGTTGACGTCGATGGCGACCAGCGCCTCGGTCTGGTTGATCACCAGATAGCCGCCCGACTTCAGCGGCACGGTCGGCTGGTGGATCTGGGTCAGCATCTCCTCGATGCCGTTCGAGGCGAACAGCGGACGCGAGCCCTGGTACAGGTGCACCTTCTTGGCCTGCGAGGGCATCAGCACCCGCATGAAGTCGCGCGCTTCCTTGAAGCCCTGCACGCCCTCGACCTGGATGCCGTCGAAGTCCTTGTCGAACATGTCGCGCACGGCGCGGCGGACGAGGTTCTCTTCCTCGTAGATCAGGGCCGGGGCGTTGGAGGCCAGAGTGGTCTCGCGGATCGTCTCCCACAGGCGCAGCAGGTACTCATAGTCGCGCTTGATCTCGGCCTTGGTGCGCTTGGCGCCGGCGGTGCGGATGATCAGGCCCATGCCCTGTGGCACGTGCAGGGCGGCCGCGGCGGCCTTCAGGCGCTTGCGGTCCGACGCCTGGGTGATCTTGCGGCTGATGCCGCCGCCCTTGCCGGTGTTGGGCATCAGCACGCAGTAGCGGCCGGCCAGCGACAGCCAGGTGGTCAGGGCCGCGCCCTTGCCGCCGCGCTCTTCCTTGACGACCTGCACCAGCAGGATCTGGCGGCGCTTGATGACGTCCTGGATCTTGTAGCGGCGCATCAGGCGGCGCTTCAGGCGCTCCTCGTCGGCCAGACCGCCTTCGTGGTCGCCGTCGTCGCTGTCGCGGCCCAGGTCGTCGTGGTCGTCATCGTCCGAGTGGGCCTCGGCCATGATGGCTTCACGGTCGGCGACCGGGATCTGGTAATAGTCGGGGTGGATCTCGTTGAAAGCCAGGAAGCCGTGGCGGTTGCCGCCGTATTCGACGAACGCCGCCTGCAGGCTGGGCTCTACGCGGGTGACCTTGGCGAGATAGATATTGCCCCGAAGCTGACGCTTCGAGCGGGATTCAAAGTCGAATTCCTCGACCTGGCGGCCCTCGACGATCGCGACGCGCGTTTCTTCCGCGTGCGCCGCGTCGATCAACATGGTCTTTGACATCAGTAGTCTCTCTCTGGCGCGCTCGGGCCGGTCCGGTCAGCGCGTGGCTGAGGGACGCGGCGGCTCGCCGAATGGGTAGGGGGAGGGGGGCGCAGGCAGGCGCAGCCTCGTCGCCACGGCGGACGCCGCGGGCGAAGTCGGTCGATGCTGACCGGAGGTTGAGGCTGGCGTATGCGCCCATGGGTCGGTTCGGTCCTGGACCCTTCCGCGCCTGTCTATAAGGCGGCGATGCGGATCCGGTTCGTCGGGTCGTCGGCGCCTTGTGGCCGGGCGACCCTCGGATTCAGTGAAAGCAGCGCTGTGAGGAGGGCGCATCCCGGTTCCGTCAAACGGGGGGACGCGATCATTTCGCCAGCGCACAGAGCATAGTCACTGGAAATGTGAATTAAAAGCGGACTTCGCCTTAACCCGTTGGCGACGACGTTCGTGCATGGTCACGGCAACCATAATGGTGGGTTGTTCGTCGCAATGGGCGCTTTCGCGCGTATCAGGCTGTCGCAGTGGGGCGTCCGCGAGTGGGCGATGACGGCGCTCGCCTTCGTCGTCTTCTGCGCCGCCGTGCTGATCGCCGGGCGCGGCCTGGCGTCGGGCGCGGTGGGTGAAGTGATGCGCGTCCGCTTCGGCGGCGACGCCGAACGCACCCGCGTGGTCGTGGATCTGGACCGCACCTCGCGCGGCGAAGTGATCCGGCCGGGCGGCGACGGGCGGGTGATCGTGGCCCTGTCGGGCGTGGCGCCGCAACGCGGCCTGTCCGGGACCGGCGTGGGCCTGGTGCGCGGCTATCGCGTGGCGGGCTCCGGCGCCTCCTCGCGCGTCGAGCTGGACCTAGCCGTCAGCGCCGAGATCGAACGCCGCTTCCTGCTGCCGCCCGGCGACGGGGTGCAGCACTATCGCTATGTCATCGACCTGAAGGCCACCGGCCGCGCTCCGACCGCGCCGCGCCGTGCAGCTCCCGCCGCGCCGCGTCCGGCAGAACGCCCCCTGATCTTCATCGACGCCGGCCACGGCGGCCGCGACCCCGGCGCGCGCGGCGCGCATGCCGAAGAAGCCGACGTGACCCTGGCCGCCGCCCTGGCCCTGAAGCAGGAGCTGGAGCGCTCGGGCCGCTATCGGGTTCGCATGACCCGGGACACCGATGTCTATGTGGGACTGAACCGCCGGGTGGCCATCGCCCGTCAGGCGGGGGCGGACCTTTTCATCTCCCTGCACGCCGACGCCCTGGCCGATCCGGCCACGCGCGGCGCCAGCGTCTACACCCTGTCGGAACAGGGCGCGGGCCGGGCCGTGCGCGAGATCACCCGGGACGAGAACTGGCACCGCAGCCTGAACCTGCCGGGTCGCGACGCCTCGGTGGACCGCATCCTGCTGGACATGACCCAGCGCGCCACCCAGAACCGCTCGGCCGTGCTGGCCCGCACCCTGCTGACCGAGATCGAGAGTTCGGACCGTCCGCTGCTGCGCCGCAGCCACCGGGACGCCGGCCTGGCCGTGCTGCTGGCCCCCGACGTGCCCGCCGTCCTGCTGGAGATGGGCTACATCACCAATCCCGAGGATGAGCGGCTGCTGACCGATGTCCGGGCGCGCCGCCGCCTGATGCGCGCCGTGGCGTCGGGCATCGACGCCTATTTCGCCGCCCCGACCGGCGCGCTGCAGGTCGCCTCGACCAGCGAGTCGGGCCAGCCCTGACGGCCAGGCTCGCGCCCGGGCGCTGAACCGACTATCTGGAATTCATGCGCCTGCGTGTCGTGGATCTGGAAACCTCCGGCGGAGACCGGACCGCCGAAATCATCGAGGTCGGCATCGTCGACGTCGTGCCGGACGGGGCGGACTGGAAGGCCCTGCCGCCGGTGACGAAGCTGTTCCGGCCGCGGGGCGAGATCTCGGTGCACGCCATGGCGGTGCACCACATCACCCCCGACGACTTCCACGAGGCCGACCCGCACTGCGACGAGTACGCCCTGCGCGCGATGTTCGCCGAGCCGGCGGACGTCATGGTGGCCCATGCGGCCAATTTCGAACGCGGCTTCATCGCCGACACGGCCCACGGCGGCCTGCCGTGGATCTGCACCGTGCGCTCGGCCAAGGCGGTCTGGCCTCAGGCGCCGGGCCATTCCAACCAGGTGCTGCGCTACTGGCGGCAGCTGAAGCTGGACCCGGCGCTGGCCAATCCGGCCCACCGGGCGGGGCCGGACGCCTGGGTCACGGCGCATCTGCTGATCGATCTGCTGAAGGAGGCGACGGTCGAACAGATGATCCAGTGGACGCGCGAACCCCGCCGCCTGGACAAGATTCCGTTCGGCAAACATCGCGGGAGCCGCTGGACCGAGGCCCCCGCCGACTATCTGCGCTGGATGGCCGGACAGTCGGACATGGACGCCGATGTCGTGGCCGCCGCGCGACAGGAACTGGAGCGTCGTGCAACGGCGGCGACGGGTGCTCTGGCGAACGCGACCGACGCGGGCTAAAGCGGTTTCATGCCGCAAGCGCGCTTTCCGAACATCACGGGCGTCAAGATCGCCGAACGCTGGTTCGTCCTGGCGGGCGTGGCCCTGCTGGGCGCGATCACGCTCGCGGGCCTGATCGTCACCGTCTACGCCGCCTGGCTGTTCCACGACCTGCCCGACGCGTCCGAACTGGCGGACTACCGCCCGGCCACGGCGACCCGGGTCTACGCCGGCGACGGCACCCTGATCGGGGAGTTCTCGGACGAGCGCCGCATCTATGTGCCCTATGAGCAGATCCCGCTGCCGGTGATCCAGGCCTTCCTGTCCGCCGAGGACAGCCGCTTCTTCGAACACGGCGGCATCGATGTGTCGGGTCTGGGCCGGGCGATGTTCAAGAACGTCTTCAACGCTGCCACCGGGCGGCGTCTGGAGGGCGGCTCGACCATCACCCAGCAGGTCGCCAAGAACGTCCTGTTGACCAACGAGAGCAGCATCAACCGCAAGGTCAAGGAAGCCATCCTGGCCAACCGGCTGGAAGCGACCCTGTCCAAGCAGCAGATCCTCGAGCTGTATCTGAACGAGATCTTCCTCGGCTATCGCTCCTATGGCGTGGCCGCGGCCGCCTACAACTACTTCGGCAAGTCGCTGGATCAGCTGACGCCGGACGAGGCGGCCTTCCTGGCTTCCCTGCCCAAGGGGCCGAACAACTACCATCCCAAGCGCCACCCCGGCGCGGCCAAGGGCCGCCGGGACTGGGTGCTGGGCGAGATGGGCGAAAACGGCTTCCTGACGCCGGAACAGGTGGCGACCGCCCGCGCCCGCCCGCTGGTCGCCCAGGACGCGCCGCGCCGGGCCCAGTACGCCGACGCCGACTTCTTCGTCGAGGAGGCGCGCCGCCAGGCCATCCGTCGCTTCGGCGCCGAGGAGGTCAACCGCGGCGGCTACTACCTGCGCACCACCCTGGATCCCAAGCTGCAGTCGGCGGCGCGCGACGCCCTGATGAAGGGGCTTGAGAACTACGACCGTCGCCACGGCTGGCGCGGCGCCTGGGGCACGACCGATTTCGCCGAGGGCTGGCAGCGCACGGCCCTGGCCGGCACCCGCCCGCCCGAGCGCCGCAGCTGGGAAGCCGCCGGGGTCGAGAACGTGGCCGGCAACAGCGTGCGCATCCGCAGCGCCAAGGACGACCGCGTCGGCTATCTGCTGACTGGCGACGCCGCCTGGGCCAACGCCAACCGCCCCCTGAAGCGCGGCGACCTGATCTTCGTCGAGCGCGAAGGCGGGCAGTACGCGCTCAAGCAGGTGCCGCGCGTGAACGGCGCCCTGGTGGCCATCGAACCCCAGTCAGGCCGGGTGCTGGCCATGGTCGGCGGCTATTCCTACGCCCTGTCCAGCTTCAACCGGGCGACCCAGGCCCGGCGTCAGCCGGGTTCGGCCTTCAAGCCCTTCGTCTATGCGACGGCGCTGGAGGGAGACTACACCCCGGTCTCGATCGTGCTGGACGCGCCGATCAGCTTCGCCGGCGGCCCCAACGGCACCCGCTGGAGCCCCGAGAACTACAGCCGCGAGTACTACGGCCCGCAGACCCTGCGCCGCGGCCTGGAGCTGTCGCGCAACGTCATGACCGTGCGCCTGGCGCAGGACATCGGCATGAAGAACGTCGTCTCGCTGGCCGAGAAGATGGGCGTGGCCGATGACCTGCAGCCGAACCTGTCGGTGTCGCTGGGGGCGGGGGAGACCACGCCCTACAACCTCACCGCCGCTTACGCCGCCTTCGTCAACGGCGGGCGCCGGGTCAATCCCTATCTGATCGAGCTGGTCCAGAACCGGGACGGCGAGACCATCTTCCGCGCCGACGACCGCCGCTGCCGCGAATGCGGACGGGCGTTCAGCGGGCAGGAATCGCCGCGGCTGGAAGCGCGGGGCGAGCAGGTCATCGACCCGATCACCGCCTATCAGATGAGCTCCATGCTCGAAGGCGTGGTCCAGCGCGGCACCGGCGCCGCCGCGCGCGGCCTGGGGCGCTGGGTCGGCGGCAAGACCGGCACGACCAACGAGTACCGCTCGGCCTGGTTCGTCGGCTTCTCGTCGGACATCGTGGTCGGCGTCTTCATCGGCTTCGACGACAACCGGCCGCTGGGCTCGGGCGAGACCGGCGCGACCGGCCCGGTGCCGGTGTTCACCGACTTCATGCAGGTGGCCCTGCGCGAGCCTCCGGCGCGGCCCTTCGTGCGGCCCAAGAACGCCATCTTCCGCACCGTGAACGGCATCGAGGAAGCCTTCCGCCCCGGCACCGAGCGCCGCCGCGAGGAGGAACAGGCCCCCGCTCCGGAGATCCCGCTCGGCCCGCAGAACTACAACGAGGTGCTGCGCCGCGAGCAGGAGGAGGCCGCCGGCCTGCCACCGCCCACCACGCCCCAGACCACCACTCCGCCGCCGCCCAAGAAGGAACCGGCGCAGGATCTGGATGGGCTGTACTGAGCGGCGGCGCCGGAACGACGAGTGGTTAGTGGATAGTGATTAGTGGGTGGCTGGGGCCGCCGTCAGTTCTTCCCTGATGAGCGCTGCTATCGCCGCGAGCGATCCACTAATCACTGTCCACTAACCACTTCCACAGGGCGCCGCCTGTCGTTAGCCCCTAGCCACAGTGCGCGGCGCGCTCTATGTCCGCGCCTCACTTTTGGATCGCAGGAGATTGCGATGAGACCGGATGTCGAGGCCATGAAGGCCGACATCGAGCAGAGCATCGCTCTGCTCAGGAGGCGTCTTTGACTGGGATGTCGCGCTTCGAAAGCTCGATGAGCTGAACGCCCGCGTCGAGGATCCGACGCTGTGGGACAATCCCGAACAGGCCCAGGCCGTCAGCCGCGACCGCTCGCGCCTGGAAGCCCAGATCAATACCGTCAAGGAGATGGAGCAGGGCCTCGAGGACGGGGTCATGCTGGCCGACATGGCGGATGAGGAAGGCGACGAGGCCGCCCTGGACGGCGCGCGCGCCGACCTGAAGGCGATCAAGGACCGCGCCGCCCGCGCCGAGTTGGAAGCCCTTCTGTCCGGAGAGGCCGACGGCAATGACGCCTATCTGGAAGTGAACTCCGGCGCCGGCGGCACCGAGTCCAACGACTGGGCCGGCATGCTGCTGCGCATGTACAGCCGCTGGGCCAAGGCGCACGGCTACGAGGTCGAGATCGAGGCCGAGGAAACGGGCGAACAGGCGGGCATCAAGTCGGCCACCATCCTGATCACCGGACCGAACGCCTATGGCTGGCTGAAGTCGGAATCGGGCGTCCACCGGCTGGTGCGCATCAGCCCCTATGACGCCGCCGCCAAGCGCCACACCTCCTTCGCCTCGATCGGGGTGTCGCCGGTGGTGGACGACGCCATCGAGATCGACATCAATCCGTCGGACGTGCGCACCGACACCTACCGCGCCTCGGGCGCGGGCGGTCAGCACATCAACAAGACCGACTCCGCCGTCCGCCTGACCCACATCCCGACCAATACGGTCGTGGCCTGTCAGGCCGGCCGCTCGCAGCACCAGAACCGCGAACAGGCGTGGAAGATGCTGCGCGCCCGCCTGTACGAGCTGGAGCTGCAGAAGCGCGAAGCCGCCGCCCAGGCGCTGGCCGACGCCAAGACCGACATCGGCTGGGGCCACCAGATCCGCTCGTACGTGCTGCAGCCGTACCAGATGGTGAAGGACCTGCGGACCAACGTCGAAACCTCGGACACGCAAGGCGTGCTGGACGGGGACCTCGACGACTTCATGGGGGCTGCCCTGGCGGCCCGCGTGGGTGAGACGCGGGGCAGCACGGTCGAGTAGGGCCGTGCGGCCGGCGGACTGCCGGGAAGTGGTTAGTGGCTAGTGATTAGTGGATGCTGCGGCCGGCGCCGGTGGGGCCAACCCGGAGCGCCGTTCTCGATCCAGGCCACCCACTAATCACTAACCACTAACCACTGGCTAGGCGCCGCCGTTCGTGGCGGCCCGCCAAAGCAAAAGGCCCCGGATCGCTCCGGGGCCTTCTTCTTTCAGGCCGGTCGGGCGCCTCAGGCGGCCGGCGGCTTCATGTCGATGATGTGCGGCGCGGGCTCGACCGGGCGCGGGGCCGGAGCCGGGGCGGTGGCCTGCGGGGCTTCGCGGCGGCCTTGCAGGACGCGGCCCTGGAAGTAGGCGCCGATATCGATCGACAGCTGCTCGGCGGTGATGTCGCCGTCCACATAGGCGGTGGCGATCAGCTTGACCTGCTTGCCCGAAACGGCGCCGACGACGCGGCCGCGCACCTCGACATAGTCGGCGGCGACATTGCCTTCGACCGCGCCGGTCTCGCCGACGATCAGACGGCCGACCTTCACGTCGCCCTTCACCTGGCCGTCGATCTGCAGATCGCCGGCGCCGCCGACGTTGCCTTCGAACTGCAGATCCGACGACAGGGTCGACAGGCCGCGCGAGGCGACGGCCGGCGCGGCGGGACGCGGCGCGGCGGCCGCGGCGGACGAACCGCCCGGGGCGGGCAGATCGGGCAGCGGCGGAATGGAGGAGCCGCTGTCCGAACGCGACAGGGGCTGCGGGGCGGGGGATTTAGTCTTGTTGAACAAGTTGGTCTCCGGCTCTCATGAAGCGGGCTGGGTTTTGCGGGCGGCCGTTCATCCACACCTCGTAGTGCAGGTGAACGCCGGTGGAGCGTCCTGTCGTTCCCATGGCGCCGATGCGTTGGCCAAGCGCGACACGCTGGCCCGCTTGCACGGCCATGGAGTTCAGATGAGCGAAACGGGTCTTGAAACCGCGACCGTGGTCTATCTCAACGACGTTGCCATACCCTGAACGGATACCGACAAAAGACACGATTCCGGGAGCGGTGGCGTAGATGGGGCTGTTCAGGGGCGCGGCGAAATCCTGGCCCTGGTGCAGGGCGGGGCGGCCGTTGAAGGGGTCGAAGCGGACGCCGTAGCCCGAGGTGGTCCGCGCGCTGGTGGGACGGCGGAACGGCAGCCCCTGGGCCGCGTCGGCCAGCTGGCGCATGTCGGACAGGTTGTCGGCCGCGTTGCGGATGCGGACGGCGAAGGCCTCGTCCACGTCCAGCACGGCCCCCAGCGCGCGGGGATCGCCGGCGTCGACCAGCGGCCCGCCCAGGGAGGCGTTGTGCGGGGCGTAGGCGGCGGGGTTCAGGCCGGCGAGGCGGAAGGCCAGGCGCAGCCGTTCGGCGCGGGTGCTGGCCACGCTTTCGGCGCGGGCGATCAGCCGCTCCTGGTCCATGCGCACGGCGATCATGCGCTGGACGGGGGTGTTGCGGTCGGCGTTCAGGGCCGGGGCGGGGGCCAGGGCGGCGGGAGCGCCCTCGACGCCGCGGAACATGGTCATGACCCGGGTCAGGGCGGCGTGGCGGCGCTCGACCATCTCGGCCATTTCATCCAGCGAGCCGGTGGTGGCGGTCATGCGCACCACGGCGCTGTCCAGGCGGGCCTGCAGGTCGGCGTTCAGGCGTTGGGCCTCGGCGCGGCTACGGGCCACGGTGCGGTCGGCGTTGCTCTGGCGGACCATGTCCAGGGCGAAGCCGCCCGAGGCGACCAGGAACCAGCCGCCGATCAGGACGGCGCCGGCGGCGCCCAGGATTTGACGGCCGGGCGTCAGCGCCCAGGCTTTCACGTCGTCGCCGTCGCGAAGATAGAGGTAGCGCGTCGGGAACCAGCGCCCGATCAGCGACCGTCTGACTTCAGCCTCGTGCTCGGCCATACTCAAACGCCCCCACGCCCGGCTGGGTATGAGCCACGACTGGGGGACGACGGCAAGTCTCTTTACGTCTCGTTAACCACGCCGAGGCGTCTTCAGGCGAAGAACGACGGTAATCGCGTCTGATTTTCGCCTGTCAGGCGTATGCGCGAACCTTGGAAGGCCCGCCCGAATCTGGTTTCGGGCGTTTTGATCCGTGGTCAGAGCGACTTTGCGGCCGCGAGAACTTCGGCCGCGTGGCCCTTGACCGAAACCTTGCGCCAGACCCGGCGGACGACGCCCTGGCCGTCGATCAGGAAGGTGGCGCGCTCGATGCCCATGTATTCGCGGCCATAGAGCTTCTTCTGGACCCAGACGCCCCAGGCCAGGGTGACGTCCTCCGGCTCGTCCGAGGCCAGCACGA
>NZ_JAHFPF010000337.1 GCF_023259385.1 Brevundimonas sp.
CTGTCCGGGCGCGATCGACAAAGTCGCTATCCGTTTGAGGGGCAGGGCGTGACCGTCGGGGGCGCGCAGCGGCAGATCTTCAAGCGTAAGGACCCGATCGCGCAGCGAACCCTCGGTCCACACCCGCACTCCCACCAGCTTGTCCCCCTCCTGGATCTGGCCGATGACCGAGCCGCCGGTCAACATGTCCAGCTGACGGGTGATGGCCTCCGGATCCAGCCCTTCGAGCGCGGCGGCCGGCCGGTTGACGGTGATGACGATGGCGTCTCCGGCGATGCGCAGTCCCCCGTCCACCTCGATCACGCCGCGAATCTTGCCGATGGCCTCGACGACTTGAGGCGAGGCGGCCTTCAAGGCCGCTTCGTCCGCGCCCAGCAGCTTGACCTCGATCGGTTGCGGCACGGCGGTCAGGTCGCCGATCAGGTCCTCCATCAGCTGCGCCGTCGAGATCGTCAGACCCGGCACGGTCGCTTCGACGCGGCTCCGGACCTCCGCCGTGACCGCTTCGATCGGCCGCCGCCCCTTGGCCTTGAGGCGTACGAAGAAGTCACCCTCATTGGCCTCGGACAGACCGCCGCCGAGTTGCAGGCCCGTTCGGCGCGAATAGCTTTCGACGTCGGGCGTGTTCTGGAGAATGACCTCGACCTGTCTCAGCAGCCGGTCGGTCTCGGCCAGCGACGTTCCGGGCGCGGCGTAATAGTCGAGGATGAAGCCGCCCTCATCCATCTTTGGCATGAATCCCGACCCGACCCGGGTGTAGGCGAAGCCGCCGACCAGGAGCATGACCAGTCCGACGATCAAGGCGATCCGACCCGGCGCCTTGAGCAGGTGGCGCATCAGCGTCTCGTAGCGCCCCCCGAACCGATCCAGGATCGCGCCGCTCTTTTCGGCCTGTTGCACGTCCCGGTCCCGCACCCAGCGGTCGGCCAGGAGCGGCGCGACAAACAGGGCGAACAGAAGAGAAATAAGCAAGGCGGCCGACATGGTGATCGCCAGGGCCTTGAAGAAGCCGCCGGTGACGCCGCCGAGGAAGGCCAGCGGGGCGAAGACGAGCACCGTCGCAAGCGTCGATCCGATCAGGGGACGGATCATTTCGGTCGCCGCCTCCAGAACGCCGCCGCCGGCCGTAGGATCGCGATGCCGTTCCTGCAGTCTCCGCATCAGGTGTTCGAGCATGACGACCGCGTCATCGACCACCAGGCCGACGGCCGCCGCCATGCCGCCCAGCGTCATCATGTTGAAGCTCATGCCCATCAGGCCGAGCACGATGGTCGTGGCCGCCAGGGTGACGGGCAGCAGCAAAGCAACAATCAGCATGAAACGCAGGCTGCGCAGGAAGACGAACAGCACGATCCCGGCCAGCAGGGCGCCCAGGAGAATGGAATCCCGTACGCTGCTGGCGGCCGCGGTCACCAGTTGGGATTGATCGTAGTAGGTGACGATCTTCACGTCCGGCGGGGTCTGGGACGCGAACTCGGCGATCCGCTTGCGCACTTCCTTGACCAGGGCGACGCTGTTGGCGTCGGGGGTCTGGCGGATGTTCAGAAGGACCGCGTCGCGGCCTTGCGAGGTCACCCGGGTCCATTGCGGCGTCTGACGGGTGACGACCTGGGCGATGTCGTCCAGTTCCACGACGCCGCGCGTCCCGGTCTGAACCACGGTGCGGCGGATGTCGTCGATGCCGGTCAGGCGGTTGTCGGCCAGAACCAGATAGAGGCGATAGCGGTCTTCCAGCCGGCCTGTGGAGACGACCACATTGTTGGACGACAGGGTGCGCGCGAGGTCTTCGATCGACAGGCCGAGCGCCTGGAGCCGGGCCGGGTCGGCCAGAACCTGATACTCCTTCTCCTGACCGCCCAGGACGTTGACGCTGGCCACACCGGGCACCGAGGAGAGCAGGGGCGCGAGCTGGAGGCGACCGAAGTCGCGCAGCGCGATAGGGTCGCGGCTGGACGACACCAAGGCGAGGCCCAGCACTGGAAAGACGGTCGGATCCATGCGCCGGACTTCGAACCGTGTGCCGGCAGGCAGATCCGGAACCACGGCGTTCACCGCGGATTCGGCCTGGAGGGTGGCGGCCACCATGTCGGCGCCCCAGGCGAAATTGACCGACAGCTCCGCCGATCCGCGACTGCTGGTCGAGCGGACGCCGACCACGCCCGGAACAGCACGAAGCGCCTGTTCGACGGGGCGGGTCACCTGGTTGACCATCTGATCGACGGGACGATCTCCGGCGTCCAGCGCGACCACGACGCGCGGGAAGTCGATGTGCGGGAACAGGCTAACGGGCAGCCGCAGGGCGGAGGCGGACCCCGACAGCGCCAGCAATGCAAAGGCGAGAACGATGAAGCGGACCTGGCCGCTCAGCCAGCGACCCATCACCTGGCCGCCGGTGTTGAGGCGGAGGGCGGGGCTTCACGCGTCGTCATGCCGTCGGACAGGGCGGGACCGCCGTCGACGACCACCCGCTCTCCCGGTCGGACGCCGCTGGTCAACTGCACCACATCGGCCTGTTCCAGCCCGACCGTGACGGGTCGCCGGGAGGCCACGTTCCGGGTGATCACAAACACATAGGGTTGGTCCCCGTCATAGAGGACCGCCGCCCGCGGCGCGACGGTGGCGTTCGGCAGCGTGCCGAGGACGATCTGTCCCTTGAGCGCTTCGCCCGGCAGGAACGAGCCCCCGGGGGGCAGGGAGACGATGACGGCGGCCAGTCGTGTGGCGGGTTCCACCCGGCGATCGACCGAAGCCACGCGGGCCTCAACCGCGGCCCCGTTGTCGTGCAGACCGGTCAGGCGGATCGCCGCGCCGGGACGGACACGCTGCGCGTCTTCGACCTCGACGCCGAGGCG
>NZ_JAHFPF010000118.1 GCF_023259385.1 Brevundimonas sp.
GACCAAGGCCGAGCGCAAGAAGCCGGACCTGCTCAACGCCAGCCGCAAGAAGCGCGTCGCCGCCGGCGCCGGCGTCGAGGTCCAGGACATCAACCGCCTGCTCAAGCAGCACCGGCAGATGGCCGACATGGTCAAGTCGCTGTCGCGCGGCGGACCCAAGAAGATGCAGCAGATGGCCGCCATGCTGGGCGGCCTCGGCGGCGGCGGCGGCCCCGACATGGCCCGCCTCAAGGCGATGGGCGGGGGCAAGATGCCCGAGCCGAGCGCCGACGAAATGAAAGCCCTCCAGGACCGGCTCGCCGGACTTGGAAACCCCCTCGGGGGCGGCGGACAACTTCCGGGAGGCCTTCCGGGCCTGCCGGGCTTCCCTCCCAAGAAATAACGACTTCCTAGAAAAGAGACTGAAAATGCTGAAGATTCGTCTGGCCCGCGGTGGCGCCAAGAAGCGCCCGTACTACTACATCGTCGTCGCCGACTCCCACTCGCCGCGCGACGGCAAGTTCATCGAGCGCGTCGGCACCTACAACCCGATGCTGCCGCGCGACGGCGAGCAGAAGCGTGTCGTGCTGAAGGCCGACCGTATCTCGGAATGGCTCGCCAAGGGCGCCCAGCCGACCGACCGCGTCGCCCGCTTCCTGTCGCAGGACGAAGCCCTGGCCGGCAAGGTGAAGTGGACCCAGTCCAACAACCCGAACAAGGCCCAGCCGGGCAAGAAGGCGCAAGAGCGCGCCGCCGAACGCGCCCAGCGCGAAGCCGACCGCGCCGAAGCCGAAGCCGCCGCCAAGGTGGAAGCCGCTGAAGCCGCCGTCCGCGCCAAGGAAGAAGCCGCCGCCGCCGCCGAAGCCGCCAAGAACGCTCCGGTCGTCGAAGAAGCCCCGGCTGAAGTCGCTGCTGAAGAAGCCCCGGCGGCCGAAGCCGCCGCTGAAGAGGCTCCGGCAGCTGAAGCCCCGGCTGCTGAAGAAGCCGCCGAGGAAAAGTCGGAAGGCTGATTTCGTCCGGTTCGCCGGTTATGAAATGAAGAGGGCGGCGTCCGTTCGGGCGCCGCCTTTCTTTTTGAGGCGCGCTATTTGAGGCGTGACGACGGCGAGGCCGTGGCGAGGTGAACGTGGCGCAGGACAAACTGATTCTGGTCGGGCAGGTCGCCGGCGGCTTCGGGGTCAAGGGCGAGGTGCGCATTACCGCCTACACCGCCGAGCCGATGGCCCTGCTGGGGTACCGCGACCTGCTGCGGGCGGACGGCTCGGTGGGGCTGACCCTGCTGTCGGCGCGGCCGGACAAGGTCGGCGTCGTCGGGCGGGCGAAGGAGATCGCCACCAAGGAGGAGGCCGACGCCCTGCGCGGCCTCAAGCTGTTCATCCCGCGCGAACGGCTGCCCGAGCCGGACGAGGACGAGTTCTACCTGACCGATCTGGTCGGGGTTCAGGCGCGTGACCCTGACGGGGCGGTGCTGGGGGTGGTGAAGTCGGTGCAGAATTTCGGCGCGTCGGACATGCTGGAGATCGCCCCGGTCGCCGGAGGGCCGACCTGGTACCTGCCATTCACCCGCGAGGCCGTGCCCGAACTGCATCTGGCCGACGGTTGGGTGCTGGCGGTGCGGCCCAATGAGGTGGGCGAACGCGAGCCCGACTAGGGCGAAACCGGCCCGGGCGGGATGACGCCGGAGCCGATTTCGCTCCCGTTCAAGGTTGTCGTCGGCCCGTGACTAGCTGTTGTCCTCGGTCGGGGCGTCCGGTCCGTTCTTCTTGATGGAGTCGATGGCGTTCTGAGCCGAGGCTTTCGACGAATACCCCTCGGTCGAGAAGATGGTCTCGGAATTGTACTTGAAGCGGACGCGGAATTCGCCCGCCTTGTCTTTGTAGATCTCGAACTTGTGCGCCATTTCAACATCCTCGGGTTGGGCCTTCGAGGGTGTCACAGTGAGGCTCGTCGTCAACCGCGTTGTGTCCGGCGCCCGACACAGGAGCGTGATCGCGACGGAGGTGAACCCCGGCTGTAGCGCGGCGTTACCGGTCCCGTGCAGCAACGGAAAGGCGCGCGACATGAGCATTTTCAGTTCGATCTGGGACCGCATCCGGGGCCGAAAGCCGGCCGCCGCGACGCCGGCGCCCGACGTGACCTTGACGTCTGCTCCCGCCGCCGCCGCGCCCGTCGCAGCGGCTCCCGTGGATGTCGAGGCGGTGCTGGTCGCCCTGGCCGAGCAGAAGGGCGGGGGCGGTAACTGGCGCACCTCGATCGTCGACCTGCTGAAACTGCTTGATCTCGATTCCAGCCTCGACGCCCGCAAGGAGCTGGCCGAGGAGCTGAACGTTCACGCCGGGGCGCACGGCAGCGCCGAGCAGAACATCGCCCTGTCCAAGGCGGTGTGGGCCAAGCTGGCCGAGAACGGCGGGGTGGTTCCAGCCTCGCTGCGGGACTGATCCGAGCGGGCGATCATGCCCTCCCCCACGCTCTCTCCGGGCCCCTCCAGCGTCATCCGCCGCTTCGACTATGACGCGCCGCGTCGGCGGCTGCGGGTAACTTTCACCTCGGGCGACGTCTACGACTACGACGCCGTGCCGCCCGAGGTGGTGGAGGATCTGCGGGCTGCGCCTTCCAAGGGGCGGTTCTTCGGGCCGAACATCCGGGACAGCTATCGCTACCGGCGGATCGCGCGCGGTGAAGGCCGGGCCTGATCCGTCTCTTCAGGCCGGGCGTCGCCAGCGCAGTGCGGCCAGGGCCACGAAGCCCGCCAGCAGGCCCCAGAAGGCCGAACCGATGCCGAACAGGGCCACGCCTGAGGCCGTGGCGGCGAAGGCGATGACGGCGGCCTCGCGGTCGCGCGGCTCGGCCATGGCGCCGGACAGGGCCCCGGTCAGCGGGCCGATCAGGGCCAGGCCGGTCAGCACCGCCAGCGCGCCCGTCGGCATGGCGATGAACAGCCCGGCCAGCGGCGCGGCGAACAGGGCGACGACCAGATAGAGGCCGCCGTAGAGCACGCCGACGACCCAGCGGCGCTGCGGATCGGGATGGGCGTCAGGCCCGATGCAGATGGCCGCGACGATGGCCGCCATATTGATCCCGTAGCCGCCGAAGGGCGCCAGGACGACGGTGGCCAGTCCGGTCGAGAGCAGCAGCGGCCCCGGCGGCGGCTCGTAGCCGGCGGCCTTGAGCACGACGAGGCCGGGCAGATTCTGCGAGACCAGGGTCACCAGGAACAGCGGCAGGGCCAGGCTGACGGCGGCCTTGAGGTCGAAGGCGGGCGCGACGGGCGACAGCTGGCCGAACAGGCCGGTTCCCGGCGGCGTCGTGACCTGCCCGCGCAGGGCCAGCACCAGGAAGGCGCCGACCAGCACCGCAGGTAGGGCCCAAGTCGGGGCCAGCCGCCGCATGATCAGGAAGACCGCGAACAGCCCCGCCGCCAGCGCCAGATCGGTCGGGAAGACGAGGAACAGCTTCAGGCAGAAGGGCAGCAGCACGCCCGCCAGCATGGCCGAGGCGATGCCGCCGGGGATCCGTCCCGCCAGCCGTCCCAGCGCGGGCACGAGGCCGGTGACGACCATCAGCAGGCCCGCGATGACGAAGGCCCCGACCGCGGTGGGCCAGCCGAGGCCCAGCGTCGACGCCGCCAGCAGGGCCGCGCCGGGGGTCGACCAGGCGAGGATGATGGGGACCTTCATCCGCCAGCTGAGCAGTATGCCCGGCACGGCGATGCCGAGGCACAGCGCCGTCACCATCGACACGATCTGGTCCGGCGAGGCCCCCATCGTGTGGCCCGCCTGAACCACCAGGGCCACGGTCCCGCCGAAGCCGATGATCACCCCGACGGCGGCGGCCGACAGGGCGGAGACGGGCAGGCGGGAAGAGGTCATGCCTCGCGCTTACCGCCTCGTCCCGGACGGGGGAAGCGGGAACGGCGCGCCCGGCCCCCCACGAAGGCGCCATGGGCGCTACGGCGCCTTCGTGCTGGACCCCGACGGCAACACCATCCAGGCGACGTACGGACGGGGGTCTAGCGAAGGTCCGCCGGCCAGGTGGGATCCACCTCGGGCAGGCGCTGCAGCATGTCGCGCGTCGCGATCCCCTCCGGCGGTTCGGTGGTCCAGCAGTCCTGCAGTTGGGTGTCGGCGAAATCCACCCACTGACGGATCAGGCCGTCCGAGCCGGTGATCATCATCGTTCCGAAGGCCATGTCGGTCAGGCTGGCGTAGCCCCAGAAGGCGAGGCTCGGCGCGCCCGTATCCAGGGGTGGCGAGGGCGGTCCGCCGGCGCCGGCTGGAAGGTCAATAAAACGCGGCGCCCTGAATCGGCCCGCGGGGAAGTCCGCCATGGCGACCTGCACGCTATAGACGCCGGGACAGGTGCGCCCGTCGGCCCACTCCACGCGTCGGCTCTGGGTTCCAGAGCCGGTCAGGCGCACGGCCCAGGGCAGCCAATCCGGCTGCCGATCGGCGGAATCTCGTTCGCTTCGAAAGTCGTAGAGGTGAACCCGATACGGCGTGAAATCCCGGGCCCCCGAATAGCCGCCGACGTAGAAGCTGCCGTCCGGTTTGAGGGCTTCACCCTCCACCATGCGTGGAACGTTGTGTCCGCCCGCCACCGGCGTCTGGGCCTGTGCATTGCCATGGATGAGGCCCAGGGCTCCAAGGACGAGTATCCGGATCAGGGTCTTGGGCATGGCGACGCCTCCGTGATGCGTAAACGCGAGGTCGGTCATTCCGACCGCCAGCAATCCTTCAGTTTGAAATCAGCGCCGATCACCCATTCCGCCAAGGGGCCCGAGGTTGCCGACATTTCCAGGTCAGCAAATGATCCCTCGGGCTGGTGAGCTCTCCCCCAGGCCCTGAAGGCGGCGCCGCTCGAGAGCGGTGGCGCGGGATGACCCGTGGCGGAACTTCCCGGACGCCGAATCTCCACGGAAGGAAGGTTTGCGATCTCAAGGACGACGGCGCTCAAAGCCGGACAGATATCGGTATCCGTCCACGTAAACTGTTCGAGGCCGGCGGGCGTGGCGAGTGATCGCCTGGCCACGAAGACATCCGGGCTGAAATTATCGCCTTGCGGCGAATAGATTTCGACCTGCCACATCCCGTGGTGGTCGATCCCGTAGCCCATCAGGAACCTGAGGCCGACGGGCTCAGATCGTATGCTGTCCTGAACCCCGACGGCTTGTGGGCCTGCGGGAGCGGCGGCTAGCAGGCCGAGGGCAATAAGAAGAGGCGTCATTGTTCCTCACAGGATTTGGCGTCCGGATTGACCTCCGGCCCAACTGCTCCCGACGAGGAGGTCTGCTCGACGTTGGCGCCGACAACCCACCCGGTGGCGACGAGAGGGCTATGCAGCGGGAGGCTCCTGCGCCCCCCAGCACTTGTCGAGTTGGGCTTCAGCAAAAGTGGTCCATCTGTCTATGAGGCCATCCGATCCGGTAAAGGTGAGAACGGATGGAGCGCCATCCGGCTGCCGGGCGAGGCCCCAGACCGAGCTATCGATCGGGTGCATTCGCGTGGGCGGGCCGCCCAGCGCTTGGCTACCGGCCGGCGGTGCCTGGTAGAGGAATGGAACCTGGAAGGCGGGCGCAACCAGTCTGGAGTATTCCATCAGCACGCCGTTGAGCGAGCCGCATGTGCGTCCATCGGCCCATGCCAGTACGGCTGGCACGCCCGCACCGGTGTCGAGGCTGCGTCGCGCGAAGGGAATCGCGCCGAACCGGATGCCGTCATTGGTCAGGGAGCGATCCTGCCGTGAGTAGAAGTCGACGATGATCTGCCCGTCTTCGCTATCCCGGGAGTATCCGCCCAGATACAGGGCGCCTCGGGGGGCGGTTCCATACCCATGATCATATCTCGGGTGCACATCCGCATGGCGTTGGGCCATGGCGGGTCCGGGCCATATGAGAGCGATTGCGACAAGCAGATTGGTCAGTTTTGAGGGCATGGTTCTGCTTCCGGATCCGTCACCCGCCAGGCCCATCATGTGGACGCCGGGGCCAACAAGGATGACTTCGACCGTGGTGGAAACGCCGAGGGCAGGGCGCAGCCACAGGGCTCAATGAGCTGACCGCCAGCAAGCCGCAAGATTGGCTTGGGCGGCGCGACCGAACTCGGCCACCAGCCCGCCATTGCTGGATATCTCAACGCGCGTGTTGGCGATGTGATCGGGCTGTGTGCCTCTTCCCCAGACGGTGATCTGGAGGCCGTCTTCCGTGACGCTTCTCGGCCGCCGGCCCTCATGAGAAGCCTCGCTGGCGGTGATGCCGGGGATTTCGATGCGAGGCGCGACAAGCGTCGTCAGCCAGATGAGGGTGTTTCTGAGCGCCGGACAATCTTCCGAACTTGCCCATGTTGTCTCCTCGCCGCCGGCGGCGCTGGTCACCTGCCTTTGGGCCGCAAAATCAATCCACGGTGCGCCGTCCGGCAATCGAAGGTCACGGCGCGGCTTGATGAAGACGTCGATGCTTTCGATGACGCCTGTTTGAGAGTCGCGGATGCTGAAACCGGCCACGGCCGGTAAACCTTCCACTCTTTCCAGTGACCCGGCCTCCTGCGCGCAAGCGGCGGTAGGCAGGGACATTGCGCCGAGAATCAGTAGAAGCGCGACCTGGCCAACTACGTAGATCGTGCCGAGATCAGTCGGCGGGCCTGAATCCGTCATCGAGGTTGTCCCGGTCAGCTTGTGCTGGCCGGGACTTGAACACTCTATGGATGTCTATTCAACCAACCAGGGGTTGGGGCGCTAACCGTCAGCCCTAGTCGTCGCCCGCCAGGCCCATCATGTGGAAGCCGGCGTCGACGTGGATGACTTCGCCGGTGGTGGAGAAGCCGAGGTCCGAGCACAGCCACAGGGCGGCGCCGGCGACGCCCTCCATGGAGGTGTCTTCCTTCATCGCCGACATGGCGCGGCCCTGGGCGATCATGCCCCGTCCGCCCGAGATGCCGGCCAGCGACAGGGTGCGCATGGCGCCGGCCGAGATGGCGTTGACGCGGATGCCCTTGGGACCCAGGTCGCGGGCGATGTAGCGGGTCGCCGCTTCCAGCCCGGCCTTGGCCACGCCCATGGTGTTGTAGTTCGGGATGGCCCGCTCGGACCCGAGGTAGGTCATGGTGATCATCGACCCGCCGTTCGGCATCAGCTTGGAGGCGCGCTTGGCCACGTCGACGAAGCTGAACACCGAGATGTTCATGGCCAGCAGGAAGCTGTCGCGGGTGGTGTTGTCGACGAAGGAGCCCTGCAGCTCGTTCTTGTTGGCGAAGGCCACCGAATGGACGACGAAGTCGATCGTGCCGAACGTCTTTTCCAGCTCGGCGAAGGCCGCGTCCATCGAGGCGTCGTTGGTGACGTCGGCTTCGAGGATCAGTTTGGCGTTCACGCTCTCGGCCAACGGGCGCACGCGGCGCTCCAGGCCCTCTCCGAGGTAGGTGAAGGCCAGCTCGGCGCCCTGGGCGGCCAGCTGCTGGGCGATGCCCCAGGCGATGGAGTTGCTGTTCGCGACCCCCATGACCAGGCCCTTCTTGCCCTTCATGAGGTCGCCCTTGGGCATGTTCCAGGCGGATTCGGCGGCCATGGGATGTCTCTCCATCTTGCGTCGCCCGGTTGCCCCGGGTCGGTCGGTGTCGCCGGAGGGGTAGCAGCGGCGGCCGCGCGGGGGAAGCGGGGATGGCCGGCGGCGGGGTTCACGGGCGCGCGCCTGAGTTTCGCGTGTCGCAAAACGACGTTATGGTTGTGTTTCTTCGACAGGAGGACGCCATGAAGGTCGATCGTCTGAAGGGGGTGGTGGAAACCACCGGCGTCCGCCTCGTCGAGGAGGTCGGACCGCCGGCCTCGACCCGGGCCGCGCCGATCGAGGAGAAGGCGGCTGAGGCCATCGACCTGCTGAAGGCCCGCGTTGACGCCACCGCGCCCGGCCAGCTGGAAACCCCGGAACGGCAGGCGCTGCGCACCCTCCAGCTTCAGGAAGGCGGCCGCCGGGCCTCGCTGTCCGAGCTGGAGCGGACCATCGGCAGCGACGATCTGGTCGATCTGAACTATCTGTTGCGCGGACTGGACGCGGCGCGGCCGGTCGGGCGGATCACCATCCGGGACGGCGGCGGACGCGCGCTGGGTGACGCCACGGGCTTCATGGTCACCCCGACGCTTCTGCTGACCAACCAGCATGTGCTCGCCGATGCGGCCACCGCTGCGGCCTCGCGCGTCGATTTCGACTGCGAGCTGGACCGGCTGGGCTTCCCCCGCCCGACCACCACCTTCGGCTTCGATCCCGGCCGGTTCTTCGTGGTCGACGCCGCCCTGGACATGGCGCTGGTCGCCGTCAGCCCCCAGCCGATGAGAGGCGACGGGCGGCTGGGCGACTACGGCTGGCTGAGGCTCAGCCCCGAAGTGGGCAAGATCAACGTCGGTGAGGCCATCACCATCATCCAGCATCCCAATGGCCGGACCAAGCAGGTGGCCCTGCGCGAGAACCGGCTGCTGGACATCACCGCCGACCACCTGACCTATGAATCCGATACGGCTCCGGGGTCGTCGGGTGCGCCGGTGTTCAATGATTCCTGGCAGGTCGTGGCCCTGCATCACTCGGGGGTGCCGCGGAAGGACGCGCAGGGCCGCTGGCTGCTGCAGAACGGCCAGCCGGCGGGCGAGGAGGACGATGACGCCGACATCGACTGGATCGCCAACGAGGGCGTGCGCGCCAGCCGCATCGTGACCACCGCCCTGGCGCTGGCTCCCGCCGGCGCGCTGCGGGACGAACTGGAAGCCTGCAGCCTGGGCCGGGTCGAGCCTCCGGTTCCGGCGACGGAAAGCACGCGGATTCCCGGTTCGGCTGTCAGCGGCGCCCCCGTCGGCGCCTCGACGGGCCTGTCGGTCGCGGCGTCAGGAACGTCCACCACCCTGACCGTGCCCCTGACCATCACCATCGGCCTGGGCGGCGCATCGGCTTCCGCCGGGACCGCGAGCGTTTCCGCCGGGGCGGTCGAGAAGGTCGTCGAGCCCTGGCACGATCCGAACTATCCCGCCCGGACCGGGTACGACCCCCGCTTCCTCGGCGTCTCCGTGCCCCTGCCGACGCTGCGGGACGCCTCGGTGGCGGCGCGGATGCATGACGGCGGCGTGGTCGTGCCCTACCAGAATTTCTCGCTGGCCATGCACAAGGCGCGGCGCCTGCCCCTGTTCACCGCCTCGAACGTGGACGGGTCCGCCGCGGCCAAAGAGCCGGAACCCGGCCGGTCCTACAACCGCGACGCCCTGGGCGGCCTGGCCGAGAACGATTTCGAGCGCTGGTTCCTGGATCCCCGGCTTCCGGCCGACGCCCAGTTGCCGGACCGCTTCTTCGACAAGGACCGCAAGGCCTTCGACAAGGGCCATCTGGTCCGGCGCGAGGAGGTCTGCTGGGGCGTCGACTACGCCCAGGTGCGGCGGGCCAATGGCGACACCTATCACGTCACCAACTGCACGCCCCAGGTGGCCGGCTTCAACCGGTCGAACCGCAAGGGCGTCTGGGGCCTGCTGGAGAATCTGATCGAGGCGCAGGGGCGGGTCGAGCGCTATTCCCTGTTCGCCGGGCCGCTGCTGGCGGCGGACGATCCGGTCTTCGTCGGCGTCGATGACGTGGGCCAGGTGCAGGTGAAGATCCCGCGCGCCTACTGGAAGGTGGTGGTCGCGCGCGGGCAGTCCGGGCTGGAGGCCTTCGGCTTCCTGCTGGAGCAGGACCTGACCCAGGTCGCGTTCGAATTCGACGTCGACCCGGTATGGCGCGCCCGCATGATTCCCCTGAAGAAACTGCAGGACCGGATCGGCCTGATCCGCTTCCCCCGCGCCGTGATGCGGGCCGACAAGGGCGCCTAGAGCCTGATCGGCTGAAGTGGAATCAGGCTCCAGAATTAGGCTGGAGCGGAATCTGAGCCGAGTTGGACTATGTCCAGCTCAACCGATTTCGCTCTAGAGCCTCAGACCTTCGACAGGATCAGCGTGCCGTTCGTGCCGCCGAAGCCGAAGCTGTTCGACATGACGTGCTTCAGCGGCCCGTCGTGGCGCTTGCGCAGGATCGGCATGCCCTCGAACTCCGGATCGAGGTTCTCGATGTGGGCGCTCTCCGCGGCGAAGTCGTTGTCCATCATCAGCAGGCAGTAGATGGCTTCCTGGGCGCCCGCCGCGCCGAGCGAGTGGCCCGTCAGCGACTTGGTCGAGGAGATCATCGGCAGGTCGTCGCCGAAGACGTTGCGCACCGCGCCCATCTCCTTGCTGTCGCCGACCGGGGTCGAGGTGCCGTGCGGGTTCAGGTAGTCGATGCGCGGATTGCCGG
>NZ_JAHFPF010000119.1:0-893 GCF_023259385.1 Brevundimonas sp.
GGCCGGACCTACAGCCACACGATCGACGGCCGCACCGGCCAGCCGATCGAGAACAACGTCGCCTCGGTCACCGTCCTGGCCGAAACGGCGATGTACGCCGACGCCATGGCCACGGCCCTCACCGTCATGGGGCCGACGGAAGGCCCCGCCTTCGCCACCGCCATGAAGATCGCCGCCGCCTTCGTCGTGCGCGGCTACGACGGCGTCACGGAGATCGTCACCCCCGCCTTCGCCGCCATGTTGGACGAGGGCGCGTGACCACCGATCCCGGGCGTCTGACATGGGCCGCCGTGGCTGTCGGCCTATGGCTGCTGAGCGTCCTCTGGGTCATCGTCAGCCGGGCGCTGGCCAAACGCGCCGCTGCCCGCAAAGCCGCCGCGCTGGCGCCGCCGGCGGGCGCGGACGCCGTCCTCGTCGCCTTCGCCAGCCAGACCGGCCTCGCCGAGGAGCTGGCGTGGATGACGGCCAAGAGCCTGTCCGACGCCGGAACCCCGGCCCGCGTCGCCCTGCTCGGCGATCTCGAGCCCGACGAGCTGAAGGCCGCCGGCCGCCTGCTGGTTGTCGCCTCCACCACCGGCGAGGGCGATCCCCCCGACAGCATGTCGTGGTTCGTGCGTCAGGTGATGAAGGCCCCCGCCGACCTCCAGGGCCTGTCCTACGGCCTGCTGGCGCTGGGCGACCGCACCTACGCCGACTACTGCGGTTTCGGCCGGGCCCTGGACGGCTGGCTGCGCCGTTCGGGCGCCGCGCCGCTGTTCGACCATGTCGAGGTCGACAACGGCGACACCGGCGCGATCCGCCACTGGCAGCACCACCTGGGTCTGATCACCAGCCAGGCCGTCCAGGCCGACTGGACCCCGCCCGCCTACGACCGCTGGCGTCTGGCCGAGCGC
>NZ_JAHFPF010000119.1:903-10258 GCF_023259385.1 Brevundimonas sp.
GGTCCCGGCGGCGAGGCGCACCTGCTGGCCTTCGAGCCGATCAATCATGCACCGTCATGGGCCGCGGGCGATATCGCCGAGATCGGCCTGCCCGACCCGGCCCAGGGCAGCCGCGAATACTCCGTCGCCTCCCTGCCCTCGACCGGCCGCGCCGAGTTCATCGTCCGCCGCATGACTCGCCCGGACGGCACGCCCGGCCTCGCCTCCGGCTGGCTGACCCGCGACCTCGCCCCCGGCGCCGAGGTCGGCATGCGCATCCGCACCAACCGCAGCTTCCACGGCCCCGACGCCGCCACGCCCCTGATCCTGATCGGCAACGGCACCGGCCTGGCCGGGCTGCGCGCCCACCTGAAGGCCCGCGAGGGTCAGGCCCACGGCGGCGCCTGGCTGATGTTCGGCGAGCGCACCCGCGCCCACGACGCCTTCCTGGATGACGAGCTTCAGGCGATGCAGGCCTCGGGCCTGCTGACCCGGCTCGACCGCGTTTTCTCGCGCGACGCCGGCCCAAATGGCGAGGGGGGCCGCTATGTGCAGGCGGTGGTGGCGGAGCAGGCGGAGACCCTGCGGGACTGGCTCTCGCGCGGCGCGACCCTCATGGTCTGCGGCAGCCTGGAAGGCATGTCCAAGGGCGTGCACGAGGCGCTGGAAGCCGTGGTCGGCGTCGAAGCCCTGCGCGATCTGACCGAGACCGGGCGGTACCGGCGGGACGTTTACTGACGGCTTGACCCAGCTCATGTGGCGGGCGGCGAGCCCAGCAAGTGATTAGTGGTTAGTGGTTAGTGGTTCGCGGCGTCACGAGCGGTGGTGGTTCTGACTCAGGCCGTCGGGTCAGCCACCCACTAATCACTAACCACTAATCACTTCCCACGCTCCGGCCCCACCGACTGCGCGCCCCGCCAACGGCCCCAGCCGCCCCTCAGACCTCAGCCCACCGCCGCAGCAGGTTGTGATAGACCGCCGTCAGCTCCAGTACGGCGGGGTCCTTGGGGCCCTTCTCGGCGTTGACCCGCTGGATGGCCACATCCATCCGGAACAGGGTCTCGCGGTCGGCGTCGTCGCGGATCAGGCTCTGCAGCCAGAAGAAGCTGGCCACCCGCGCGCCGCGCGTCACCGGCGTGACCCGGTGCAGGCTCTTGGACGGATACAGGACCAGGTCCCCCGCCGACAGCTTCACCGACTGCGGCCCGTACATCTCCTCGATGATCAGCTCGCCGCCGTCGTATTCGTCGGGCTCGGACAGGAAGAGGGTGCAGGACAGGTCGCTGCGGATGCGCAGCCCGCCGCGCTGGCGGATGGCGTTGTCGACATGGACGCCGAAATGCTCGCCGCCCTCATAGCGGTTGAACAGCGGCGGAAAGATCGTGTGCGGCAGGGCGGCCGACACGAACATCGGATTGGCGTTCAGCGCCTGCAGCACCAGCGCCCCGACCTCGCGCGCCTGGGGCGAGTCCTCGGGAAGCTGGCGGTTGACCTTGGCGGTCGCCGACTGATGGCCGGAGGTGACATTGCCGTCGGCCCACGGCCCGGCGTCCAGCGTCGCGCGCAGGCTGGCCGCCTCCGCCTTGGAGAACACCTCTGGAATGTGCAGCAGCATGCGCCGCCTCCTTGGTCGCGCCGGCGATCCGGACACGGAAAGACCCGGGGGGTCAGGCCATCAGGGAAGACCAACCTGAACCCCCGGGTTCTACGCGAACGGACCTACGGGCCGAAATAGCCCGCCGCGCAGATTCAGCGACCTCAGTAGCGCAGGTTCAGCGTCAGGATCGCCTGACGGGCCGGCGCCACATCGGCGTGGTGCACGCCGTTGGTGCGGAGGATGTATTCCTCGTCGCCCGCGTTCTGGACGTTCAGCTGCAGCGATGCGGTGTCGGTGATGTCGTACGAGGCGAACAGGTCCACCCGGGTGTACTCCGGCGCAAAGACGCGGTTGGCGCCGCCGCCCGCTCCGCCCTGGTTTCCGCCGAAGCTCTTGGACACATAGTAGGCGCCGCCGCCCAGGCTCAGCTTCGGGGTCACCCGGTAGGTGCTGAACAGGCTGAACGAGTGCTCCGGCGTGTTGGCCAGCGGCAGACCTTCGAAGGCGCTCGGCACGGGCACGCCGCCGACAATCGTCACGGCGCCCTTCACCAGTTCGGAGTCCATCCAGCTGTAGCCGCCGAACACCTGCCATTCGCGGGTGATGTTGCCGGACACGCCCAGCTCGATCCCCCGCACCTCGACTTCGCCGGCCTGGGCGAAATCGGTGGGCAGCGGGCCGACCAGGATCTGCGCGTTCTCGCGGGTCAGGTGGAAGGCCGCGGCCGACAGGGCCAGGCGGTCGCCGAACAGGTTGGCCTTGGCGCCGATTTCCCAGCTGGCGGTCTCTTCCGGATCCAGGACGCCGGTCAGCGTGCCCGAGCCCGTGCCGTTGCCGCCCGTGTTCTGGTCTCCCGCGGCGATCAGCGGCGGCGTGGAGGAGGTGGCGTAGGAGACGTAGACGCTGGAGTTCGAGGTCGGCTTGTAGACCAGGCCGACCTGGTAGTTGACGAAGTCCCAGTCGGCGGCGACCGGCGTGTAGACCGGCGCGGCCACGGTGCCCGTGGCGTTGATTCCCTCGACCGAATAGTCGTCATAGCGGACGCCCAGGTTGACGATGAAGCGGTCGCCGATCTCGATCGAGTCCAGGGCGTACAGGCCCACGGTATCGGTGGTGTTGGTGCTGATCAGGCCGCGCGTGATCGTGCCGGTCCACGGATCCTGCGGATTGGGATCGTACAGCGGCGTGCAGTCGAAGCCGGTCAGGGGCGCCGGGCAGGCCGAACCGCTGATCGTCGTGACGGTGTAGGAGGCGTTGCGGTTCTTCTCGCGCCCCAGTTCCAGGCCGATGTCATAGCTGTGACGCAGGCCGCCCGTGGTGATCCGGCCGTGCAGGTCGGTGACGTTGGCGATCGTGTCGTTCGGGTTCCAGCGCGACTTGGTCCCGCGCTTCATCCAGTAGACGCCGCCGATCAGGGCCACGCCCGGAGGCGTCGCGGTGATGCTGCCGCCGTCGCCGGGATTGGTGACGACATAGTCGTTCAGCGTGCGGGACACCCGGGTCACGTTTCGCAGTTCCGCGTGCTCGCCGAAGCGGTGCTTCACGTCGAAGGTGAAGGTGTCGACCGTATTGGTCAGATAGTCGCGCGAATGCAGGCCGTAGAAGCTGTCGTACGGCACATCCAGCACGCCGCTGTCGGTCGTGCGGATATTGATCTTGGTGAACAGCGGGATGCCGTAGTCGGGCATCTGGTTCGATTCCAGATGGTAGTAGCTCATGGTCGCCGTGGTCGGCGTGCCCAGGCCGGCCGCCAGCGAAAGGCCGAGCCCCCACTTGTCGTAATCGACCGAGTCACGACCCGGCACGTCGCCCTCCGCGCCCATCAGGTTCAGACGCAGGGCTGCGGTGCCGCCCAGGTTCCAGTTCTGGTCGATGGCGCCGCGCAGGTAGCCGTCGGTGCCGACGCCCAGGCCGTAGTGGGTGAAGTCCTGCAGGCGCGGGGCCTTGGAGGCCAGGTTGATGCTGCCGCCGCCCGAGCCGCGGCCCGAGTAGACCGAGTCCGGACCCTTTACGACCTCGACCTGTTCCAGGTTGAAGACCTCGCGCTGCTGGCCGCCCGAGTCGCGGATGCCGTCGACGAAGATGTTGTTGCCCGAGGATTGGCCGCGGATGAACGGACGGTCGGCCAGCGGCTGCCCGCCTTCACCGGCGCCGAAGGTGATGCCCGGCGAGGTGCGCAGGATGTCCTGCAGCGAGGTCGCGGCGGTCTGCTCGATGATCTGCTGTGGGATGATGGTCACCGCGCGCGGGGTGTCGACCAGCGGCGCGACGAACTCCGGCGACGTCGGTTCGCGGCGGACGTGCTGGCCGGTCACCGTCACCGTGCCCAGGGTGGTGGTGTCCTGCTGCTGCGGATCGGCGGCCGGATCCGGATCGCCGGCCACGGCGGGGGCGGCGGCCAGCAGCATGCCGGCGGCGCTGGAGGCGAACAGGAGCGAACGGAGCGCATCGGCGCGTTGGGTCATGGGAGCGATTCCGGGGAGGAAGATATTGCGAGCGGCTCGCAGTATCATCTTTGCCGGATGTCGCAACCGCTTTTGCGACACATTCGCATAATTCTGGTCACTGTATCGCCGCGGCGTCGCCGCGATGGAAACAGGCCTCAGCCCGCCGCCACCGCCTTCATCGACACGGACAGGTCCGCCAGCCGGCCCCCGTCCACCGGCGTCGCCTTGCCGATCATCATCCGCCCGGCCATGAACTCGGCCGGCGCGTTGACGGCCTCGACGCAGACGATCCGGTCTCCAGCCAGGTGGAAGACGGCGAAGGCGCCCGCCTCCACGTCGCCGCGCACCACCTGACGGTCCGCCCCGTCGGGCAGGCCGGCGATCTGCAGCTTCAGGTCATACTGGTCGGACCAGAACCAGGGCGCCTCCGGCGTCGGCGCCGTCCGGCCGACGATGGCCGAGGCCGCCTGCTTGGCCTGTTCCAGCGCATTGGGCACGCTCTCCAGCCGATGCATCGCCCCGCCGTGCACGGGCACGGGCCGGTAGGTCACGTCGCCGACGGCCCAGATCGCCGGATCCGAGGTTCGCGCCTCGCCGTCCACCACCACCCCGTTCAGGCAGTGCAGCCCGGCCGTCCGCGCCAGCTCTTCGCGCGCCAGGGCGCCGACGCCGACCAGCACCGCGTCGGCCTCGATCAGCCGCCCGTCCGCCAGCCGCACGCCCGCATCCTCGAACCCGGTCACCTCGGCCGAGGTCAGGATCTCGACGCCGTGCTTGCGATGATAGCCGGTGAAGAATTCGGACAGCGTATGCGAGGCGACGCGCGCCAGCACCCGGTCCATCCGTTCGATGACCACCGCGTCGGCGCCCAGCGCCCGGGCCGAGGCCGCCGCCTCCAGACCCACATAGCCGCCGCCCACGACCGCCAGCTTTTTGCCCGGACCCAGCGCCGCCTTCAGCCGCCCGGCGTCGGCCAGGGTGCGCAGCTCCAGCAGATCCGCCCGGTCAGCGCCCGGCAGGGCCAGCCGCCGCGCCGTCGATCCGGTGGCCAGGATCAGCGCGTCATAAGTCTCGACCGTCCCGTCCGCGAAGGCGACCGTCCTGCCCGCCGGGTTGATGGCCGTCGCGGTCGTCCCGGTGCGCAGTTCGATGGCCTGCTCGGCGTAGAAGCTCTCGGGGCGCAGCAGCAGCGCCTCCAGGTCGGCCTCGCCCTTCAGCCAGGCCTTCGACAACGGCGGTCGCTGATAGGGCGGCGCCGGCTCCTCGCCCGCCAGCACGATGGGGCCTTCATGGCCGTATTGGCGCAACAGCGCCGCCGCCGTGCCGCCCGCGTGCCCCGCGCCGATGATCAGAACCTTTGTCATGTTTCGCAAGTAGTGCGATCCAGGGTCTTACGCCAAGAGTCTCCCTGCACAGGCCGCTCGCCTTGCCGGACAGATGCTGTCGTGCAACGCTGTTCGTTCAAACTATTCCTGGGGAATAAGGAAATGCTGATCCGGTCTCTCATCGCCGCCACGGCCGCGCTGCTGCTGGTTGCGCCCGCGGCCCAGGCGCAGGATCCGTCCGCCAAGGCGACCTTCGGCGACGTCTCCCTGAGCTCGGGCTTCACCCCCGATCCTCACTCGGTCTCCCTGACCGCCGGCGGCTCCATCGACGCCTCGACCATCGGCTCGCCCTGCCGCGGCTCGATCGCCCGCGCCCCCGACTTCGAGCTGACCTACAGCTCCGGCTCGCTGCCGCTCTACATCTACGCGGTGTCCAGCTCGGACACGACGCTGGTGGTCAACGGGCCGGACGGCCAGTGGTACTGCGACGACGATTCCAACGGCGGAACCAACCCGCAGGTGACCTTCAACAGCCCGCGCTCGGGCACCTATGACATCTGGGTCGGCACCTTCAGCGGCGGCACGACCTCGGCGACCCTGAACATCACCGAGCTGTCCGGCGACCGCGGAGGCGGCGACGGCGGTTCTCCCGACACCACCCTGACCGCGACCTTCGGCGAAGTCAGCCTGAGCTCGGGCTTCACCCCCGATCCGCACCGCGTCAGCCTGACGGCTGGCGGCTCCCTCTCGGCCTCGAACGTGTCCTCGTCCTGCCAGGGCTCGATCGCCACCGCGCCGGACTACGAGATCACCTACAGCGCCGGCTCGCTGCCGCTGGCCATCCGCACCGAGGCGAACACGGACACCACCCTGGTGGTCAACGGCCCCGACGGCCAGTGGTACTGCGACGACGACAGCGGCGGCGGCACCAACGCCCAGGTCTATTTCGCCAAGCCGGCGTCCGGCACCTACGACATCTGGGTCGGCACCTACGGCGGCGGCAACCAGCCCGCCACCCTGCTGATCACCGAAGTGCCGTAGGCCCGGCGCCTCCCTAATCGGACCGCTGCGGGCGCCGGGGATTGACCCGGCGCCCGTTTCGCTTTTCCACCTTGGCCGTCACATGGTGTTTCAACCCGCCGCACCACTGTTGGCTAGGCGGGCGTAAGCGGCCAAAGACCCTTCATCCCGAAGGGTTCAACAAGTGAAGGAGCACGAATGGCGGCCCTGGTGCTGTTCGGCGGCGGCGGCGACCTCGCCATGCGGATGCTTCTGCCTTCGCTCTATTTCCTCGAGCATGACGGCCTGCTGCCCGACGATCTGAAGATCATCGGCGCCGCCCGCTCGGACGAGAGCCGCGACGAGTACGTCGAAAAGGTCCGCGCTTCGGTCGAGGGCAAGGCCCGCGCCGACGACGCCTGGTCCGAGGCCGCCTGGTCCCGCATGGAGGCCCGCCTCGACTATCTGCCGGTCGACGCCACCAGCGCCGAAAGCCTGAAGCCGCTCAAGGCCAAGGTCGGCGACGCCGGAGTCACCTCCTTCCTGGCCGTCTCGCCGTCCCTCTACGGCCGCATCGTCACCGCCCTGAAAGAGGCCGGCATGGCCGGGCCGAACGACCGCGTGGTGCTGGAGAAGCCCGTCGGCCGCGACCTGAAATCCTTCCTCGAGATCGACGACGCCGTCGCCCACGCCTTCCGCGAGAACCAGGTGTTCCGCATCGACCACTACCTAGGCAAGGAGACGGTCCAGAACCTGATCGCCCTGCGCTTCGGCAATACGGTGTTCGAGCCGCTGTGGAACAACCTGTCGATCGACCACGTCCAGATCACCATTGGTGAAACGGTCGGCGTCGGCGACCGCTGGCCCTATTACGACGAGTACGGCGCCCTTCGGGACATGCTGCAGAACCACATGCTGCAGCTGCTCTGCCTGGTCGCCATGGAGCCGCCGTCCGACCTCGACCCGGACTCGGTCCGCAACGAGAAGGTCAAGGTCCTGCGCTCGCTGCGCCCCATCACCCACGAGGAGGCCGAGCGCGTCACCGTGCGCGGCCAGTACGTGGCGGGAACCAGCGAAGGCAAGCCGGCCAAGGGCTATGACGAGGAACGCGGCCAGCCGTCGGATACCGAGACCTTCGTCGCCATCCGCGCCGACATCGACAACTGGCGCTGGGCGGGCGTGCCCTTCTTCATGCGCACCGGCAAGCGCCTGCCCGAGAAGCGCACCGAGATCGTCATCCAGTTCAAGCCGCTGCCGCACTCCATCTTCGACCGCGACGACCGCGGCGAGGTGCAGGCCAACCGCATGGTCATCGAGCTGCAGCCCGAGGAAGACATCTCGCTGACGGTGATGAACAAGAAGCCGGGCCTCGACCAGCGCATGCAACTGCAGCCGATCAAGATGAGCCTGTCGTGGGGCGTGGGCGGCAAGGGCGACAAGCCGCCCCGCCGCCGCATCGCCTACGAGCGGCTGCTGCTGGACGCCCTGCACGGCGACTCTACCCTGTTCGTCCGCCGCGACGAGGCGGAACAGGCCTGGAAATGGGTCGACGAGGTCTCCGAGGCCTGGGCCGACGGCGACATCAAGCCCCAGGAGTACGTCGCCGGAACCTGGGGTCCCGCGGACGCCGACATGCTGATGGCCCGCACCGGCCGGGAATGGAATTCGTCGGATGCCTGAGATTGAAGTCTTCACCGACGGCGCGACATGGGCCGAGGCCTGCGCCGCGCGGCTGACCGAAACCCTGTCGGGCGCCGTCGCCGAAACCGGTAAGGCCGTGTTCGCCGGTTCCGGCGGTTCGACCCCGGCGCCGATCTACGGCCTCATGGCCGCCGCCGATCTCGACTGGTCCAAGGTCGCCGTCACCCTGATCGACGAACGCTATGTCCCCGAGACCTCGCCGGACTCCAACGCGGCCCTGCTCAAGACCACCCTGCTGATCGGTCCGGCCGCCGCCGCCCGCTTCGTGCCCCTCTATACGCCCGAGGTCACCGTCGATCGCGCCGCCATCGTCGCCGCCCATGCGCTGGCCGCCGAGGGCGGCCGCCTCGACGCTGTCCTTCTCGGCATGGGGGAGGATGGCCATATCTGCTCCATGTTCCCCCAAAGCCCGACGCTGAAGACCCTGCTCACCCCGACCCTGGCGCCGACCGTGCTGGGGCTGCCCCACGGCCGTGACGGCATGGCGCCCAGCCTGGAACGCCTGTCGATCAACCTGCCTTATCTGATGCAGGCGCGCCGGGTGGTCCTGGCCCTGACCGGCAAGCAGAAGCGCGCCGTGTTCGAACGGGAGGCCGCGGGCGACCCGACGACCCAGCCCATCGCCGCCCTGATCGCCGCGAACGTCCCGCTCGAGGTCCTGTGGACGGAGACCGCCTGATGCCCAAGCTCCATCCCGTCGTCGCTCAGGTCACCGCCCGCATCACCGAGCGCTCGAAGGCGACCCGCGCCGACTACCTGCGCCGCATGGACGCCGCCCGCGACAGCGGGATCGGCCGCGCCAAGCTCAGCTGCGCCAACTGGGCCCACGCCTTCGCCGGCGCGCCCATCAAGGACAAGCTGCACGCCATGTCGGGCAGCCAGCCCAACGTCGGCGTCGTCACCGCCTTCAACGACATGCTCTCGGCCCACCAGCCGTTCGAGCGCTTCCCCGAGATCATCCGCACCGCCGTGCGCGAGGTCGACGCCACCGCCCAGGTCGCCGGCGGCACGCCCGCCATGTGCGATGGCGTCACCCAGGGCCGCCCCGGCATGGAGCTGTCGCTGTTCAGCCGCGACGTGATCGCCATGTCCACCGGCGTCGCCCTGACCCACGACGCCTTCGACGCCGCCATGATGCTGGGCGTCTGCGACAAGATCGTCCCCGGCCTGTTCATCGGCGCGCTGGCCTTCGGCCACCTGCCGGTCGTCTTCGCCCCCGCCGGCCCCATGCCCTCGGGCATACCCAACGCCGAGAAGGCCCGCGTCCGCGCCCTCTACGCCCAGAACCAGGTCGACCGTCAGACCCT
>NZ_JAHFPF010000338.1 GCF_023259385.1 Brevundimonas sp.
CCGACCTCGGCCAAGCCGCCCCGCCCCCGCGCCGCCAAGGCCGCGGCCGCCGCGCCGGAGCCGGAACCCGTGCCGCAATTCCAACCTCGCCCCGAGGCCGCCGCGCCCGAACCCGAGCCGGGGCCCGCCGCCGCTCCGTTCGGCGCCGAGCAGCGCGAGATGCTGGAGACCCTGTCCCTGAACCTGGCCAAGGCCGCCATGACGGCCCAGACGGCCATCGCCGAGGCCGCGCTCAGCCAGGCGGACCGGCCCGCCGCCCTGTCGCCCGATCCGTTCAACGTCGGCCCGGCCATGACCTCGGTGATGTCCAGCCTAGCCTCGCGCCCCGACCGGCTGTTCAGCGCCCAGGCCGACCTGTTCAACCGCTACATGGACCTTTGGGCGTCGTCGGCCCGTCGGGCCGCGGGCGAGGAGCCCGCCGCTGAGCCGTCGAAGGACAAGCGTTTCAAGGACCCGGCCTGGTCCGAGAACCCTATGTTCGACGTCATGCGCCAGTCCTATCTGGTCACCGCCGACTGGATGAACGGGCTGGTGTCTTCGGTCGAGGACGTCGATCCGCGCACCAAGCGCCGGGCCGAGTTTTTCACCAAGCTTCTGACCGACGCCTTCTCGCCGTCCAACTTCCTGGCCTCCAACCCCGCCGCCCTGAAGGCCCTGGCCGAGAGCAACGGCGAGTCGCTGGTCAAGGGGATGCAGAATTTCGCCGCCGACCTGGAGCGCGGCCAGGGCAAGCTGAAGATCAGCCAGGCCGACTACGGCAAGTTCGAGGTCGGGGTGAACGTCGCCACCGCCCCCGGCCAGGTGGTCTGGCGCGACGACCTGTTCGAACTGCTGCAGTACGACCCGGCGACCGAGACCCAGCATGAGATCCCGCTGCTGATCTTCCCGCCCTGGATCAACAAATTCTACATCCTGGACCTGCAGCCCGAGAACTCGATGATCCGCTGGCTGTCGGCCCAGGGGTTCACCGTTTTCGTCTGCTCCTGGGTCAATCCTGACCGGGACAAGGCCGGCTACGGCTTCGACGACTATCTGCAGAAGGGCGTCTATCGCGCGATCGAGAAGGTGCTGGAGCAGTCGGGCGCCAAGTCGGTCAACACGGTCGGCTACTGCATCGGCGGGACCCTGATGGGCGCGGCGCTGGCCCATATGGCGGCCAACAAGGATGCGCGCGTCTCGGCCAACACCTTCTTCGCCGCCCAGCACGACTTCGCCGAAGCGGGCGACCTGCTGCTGTTCACCGACGACCACTGGCTGAACGAGATCGAGCAGCAGATGGACGCCGCCGGCGGGGTCCTGCCCGGCGCGGCCATGGCCGAGACCTTCAACGCCCTGCGCGCCAACGACCTGATCTGGTCGTTCTTCGTCAGCAACTACCTGATGGGCAAGGCGCCGGCCGCCTTTGACCTGCTGTTCTGGAACGCCGACCAGACGCGCATGCCCAAGGCCCTGCACATGGACTATCTGCGCTCCATGTACGGCAGGAACGCCCTGACCCAGGGCGACTTCAGCATCGGCGGCCAGGCCATCGACCTGTCGAAGGTGACCATCCCGCTCTATTTCCAGGCCAGCCGCGACGACCACATCGCACCGATGAACTCGGTCTACCGCTCGGCCCGGGCCTTCCCCAACGCCGACGTGACCCTGACACTGGCGGGGTCGGGCCATATCGCCGGGGTGGTCAATCCGCCCTCGGCCAACAAGTACCAGCACTGGATCAACCCCGCCCTGCCCGCGACCCTGGCCGAATGGCAGGCGCAGGCCGAGGAACATCCCGGAAGCTGGTGGAACCACTGGGCGGCGTGGCTGCGTGAGCGGTCCGGCGGCCAGGTCCCCGCCCGCGATCCGAAGACGGGCCCGCTGACGCCGGTCGAGCCGGCCCCCGGGGCCTATGTGAAAGTGAAGTCTTGAAGCGTTTCGAACCCAATCTGCTGCTGGCCGTCTCCACCGGCCTGAGCCTGCTGCTCGTCCTGCTCACCACCAGCCTGACCGAGCCCCAGCCGATCCAGTTGCGCAACCTCCTGATGGCGGTGATCTGCGCGGGCGGCTTCATTCTGCTGAGCCCGCGACTGGCGAAGATGACCGGTCAGCCGCCGCGCCCGCCGATGATCCATCCGGACAGCCCCGGCACGGCCGTCTGGGCCGCCCTGTTCCCGGCCATCGTCACGGCGATCGCCGTGCTGCCGGTGCTCTTCCCCGGTCCGGATTACGGACTGGCGGTCATCATCGCCGCGGTGATCTTCGGCGTGACGGCGGAGTCGGCGATCAAGGCGCGGCGCGCGGGCTGACGCAGCGGCGGCCGCCCTGCTAAGCTGGCGCATGAACCGTCTCGCAGCCTGCCTCGCCGCCGCCGTCCTGCTCGCCGGCGCCCTGCCCGTCTCGGCCCAGCAGCCGACGCCGGAGACCAACCCCGCCGGGGTGCTGTTCTGGGCGCCCGCGGACCGCGAGCGGGCCTTCCGGACCATGGACACCATCATGCCGCACGCGCCCGTCCGGCGCGGCGACACGCCTGTGCGCGCCCTGCCCCCCGGGACGCCGATCGCGCTGGACCCGACCGCCTACATGCAGGCCGAGAAGGTCGCCGGGGTGCTGGTCATCCAGGACGGCCGCATTCGGCTGGAGCGCTACGGTCTCGGCATCGGACCGCAGAACCACTGGGTTTCCTTCTCCATGACCAAGAGCCTGACCTCGACCCTGGTCGGGACGGCGCTGAAGAGCGGCGCCATCGGCTCGCTGGAGGATCCCGTCACCCGCTATCTGCCGGGCCTGGCGGGCGGCGGCTATGACGGCGTGACCGTGCGCCAGCTGCTGACCATGACCTCGGGCGTGGCCTGGGACGA
>NZ_JAHFPF010000339.1 GCF_023259385.1 Brevundimonas sp.
TGGTTCGGCATGAACGACGTCGCCTCGGCGCGCGCGTCGTTCCGCGAGCAGGCCGTGGTGTTCCAGCGCAAGCACAACTGGCTGATCTGCTTTCTCTACATCGGCACCTTCGGGTCCTTCATCGGCTTCTCGGCCGCCTTCCCCCTGCTCGGCAAGACGCTCTTCCCCGATGTGAACATCCTGCAGATCGCCTTCCTCGGCCCCCTGGTCGGCGCCGCATCTCGGGCCTTGACCGGCTGGGTGTCTGATCGCTGGGGCGGGCACAACGTCACACAGATCGTCTTCTACGCCCTGATCCTGGGGGTGTTGGCGGTGCTTCAGAGCGTCGGCGCCTTCGGCGCGGAACCGTCCTTCAGCCTATTCTTCCCCAGCTTCCTATGGCTGTTCTTCTGGACCGGCGTCGGCAACGCCTCGACCTTCCAGATGATCCCGGCCCTCGTCCGCGCCGACATGCCCCGGCTGATGCCCCGCGCCACGGCGGCGGAGCGATTGAAGCAGGCCGAGCTGGAATCCGCGGCCATCGTCGGCTTCTCGTCGGCCATCGGCGCCTATGGCGGTTTCTTCATCCCGCTGGCCTTCGCCAACTCGATGAAGGCGACCGGGGATCCGCTGATCGCCCTGTACCTCTTCCTCGCCTTCTATTGCAGCTGCGCCGTCGTCAACTGGGCCTTCTACGCCCGCCGGCGCTCGATCCTGAACCTCGCACCCAAGGCGGCCTGATCATGAGCCATACCCTAGACCGTCTCGCCTTCTTCACGCGCAAGACCGAACTGTTCTCCGATCGCCACGGCGTCATGAACGACGAGGATCGCGGTTGGGAGGAGGCCTATCGAAGCCGCTGGCGTCACGACAAGGTCGTGCGCTCGACCCACGGCGTGAACTGCACCGGCTCCTGCTCCTGGAAGATCTACGTCAAGGGCGGGATCGTCACCTGGGAGACCCAGCAGACCGACTATCCTCGCACCCGACCGGGCCTGCCCAATCACGAACCCCGGGGCTGCGCGCGCGGCGCCAGCTACAGCTGGTATCTCTATTCGGCCAACCGGGTGAAATATCCGCTGATCCGCTCACGCCTGCTGCGGGTATGGCGCAAGGCCCGCCGGACGATGGAACCGGTCGCGGCCTGGGCCTCGATTCAGAACGATCCCGCCGCGCGCAAATCCTACACCAGCATGCGCGGGGCCGGCGGCTTCGTGCGGGCCGACTGGGAAGAAGTCACCGAGATCATCGCCGCCGCCAACGCCTATACGGCCAAGCGCTGGGGTCCCGACCGGGTGTTCGGCTTCTCGCCCATCCCGGCCATGTCCATGGTGTCCTACGCCGCCGGCGCCCGCTATCTGCAACTGCTGGGCGGGGTCACCGGCTCCTTCTATGACTGGTACTGCGATCTGCCGCCGGCTTCGCCTCAAACCTGGGGCGAGCAGACCGACGTGGCCGAAAGCGCCGACTGGTACAACTCCAGCTTCATGCTGCTGTGGGGGTCGAACGTCCCCCAGACCCGCACCCCGGACGCCCACTTTTATACCGAGGCCCGCTATCGCGGCGCCAAGTCCGTCGTCATCTGCCCCGACTATTCCGAAGCGTCGAAATTCTCCGACCTGTGGCTTCCCGTCAAACAGGGCACCGACGCAGCCTTGGCCATGGCCTTCGGCCACGTGATCCTCAAGGAGTATCATATCGATAAGCAGGTACCGTATTTCCGCGACTATCTGCGCAAATACAGCGACCTGCCGATGCTGGTCCGCCTGGTCCCCCAGGCGGGCGGCTATGTGCCGGAACGCCTGGTGCGGGCGTCGGACTTCGTCGGCGATCTCGATCAGGCCAATAACCCGGACTGGAAAACGGTCGCCATAGACGAGGCTACCGGCGAGATCGTGGTCCCGAACGGCTCGATCGGCTTCCGCTGGGGCGAGGACGGGCGCTGGAACCTTGAAGAGCGGGAGGCCGCTGGGCGCGAGACCACGCTGAAGCTGGGTCTTAAGGACGCGCACGATGAAATCGCCGGCGTGCGCTTCCCCTATTTCGCCAACACCGCCAGCAACGGCTTCGCCTCCACCGACCACCCTGACGTCCTGACGCGCAACGTCCCGGTCCGCCGGGTCAAGCTGAAGGACGGCGAGGCGCTGGTCGCCTGCGTCTATGACCTGTTCCTGGCCAACTACGGCGTCGACCAGGGCTTCGGCGGCGATTGCATGCCGCGCTCCTACGACGACCTGGAGCCCTATTCCCCGGCCTGGGCCGAGGCCATCACCTCGGTCCCGCGGGATCAGATCATCGCCACGGCGCGCGGCTTCGCCACCAACGCCGAAAAGACCAACGGCAAGTCAATGGTGATCATCGGCGCGGCGATGAATCACTGGTTCCACATGGACATGAACTACCGCGGCGTCATCAACATGCTGGTGATGTGCGGCTGCGTCGGTCAATCCGGCGGCGGCTGGGCCCACTATGTCGGTCAGGAAAAGCTGCGGCCGCAGACCGGCTGGGCGCCGCTGGCCTTCGCCACGGACTGGATCCGTCCGCCGCGTCAGCAGAACTCGACCTCCTTCTTCTACGCCCACTCCGATCAGTGGCGCTACGAAACCGTGGGGGTCGACGAACTGCTGTCGCCGACGGCGCCGGAGGGGCCGTGGAAGGCCTCGATGATCGACTTCAACGTCCGGGCTGAACGTATGGGCTGGCTGCCCTCGGCGCCGGCGCTGAAGACCAACTCGTTGGACCTGGTCAAGGCCGCCGAGGCGGCGGGCGTCGATCCCAAGACCTACACGGTGAATGGCCTCAAGGACCGCTCGATCGAGCTCTCTTGCATGGATCCGGACGACCCGGCGAACTGGC
>NZ_JAHFPF010000120.1 GCF_023259385.1 Brevundimonas sp.
GGAAAAGCCGATCATGCAGCCGGGTCAGGGTGAACCGCACGGCCGCCACGGCGCCGAGGGCGGGCAAGGCGGCGTCTTCCGCCGGGGTCAGGGGACGCGCGGACTCATAGCCGGCGCGGAAGGCCTGAAGCGCCGCGGGCAGGGGCAGACCGTCGGCGTCGAAACCCCAGGCCGAGAGGGCGATGGCCAGGTCGTAGGCATAGGCGCCGGTGCAGCCGAAATAGAAGTCGATCAGGCCGCTGGGCGCGTCGCCTTCGAACAGCAGATTGTCCGGGAAATAGTCGGCATGGATAGGACCGCGCGGCAGGCCCGCGGCCGGGTCGGAACCCGCGACCACCCAGGGGGCCATCCGGTCCAGCAGGGCGCGGTCGGCGGCTCCCGCGCGGGTCAGGCTGCGCTCGAACAGGGCGCGGCGGGCGGCCGGGCCGACCGGGTCGATGCGCTCGAGCGGAAAGTCCGCGCCGGCCAGATGCAGGCGGGCCAGAAGCGCCCCGGCCTGTCTCTGATCCGCCGGCGACGGATTGCGCTTCCACGCCCCGGGCAGCCATTCGAGGAGGGCGGCGGGGCGACCGTTCAGCTCGCCGACCGTTTCTCCGTCACTGTCGATCAGGGCGCGGGCGGCGGGCAGATCCTTGTCGGCGGCGTGGGCGGTCAGGCCCAGGCAGAAGGGCAGGGACGCCGCGTCCGTGCGGTTCTCGAACAGGGTCAGGACGAAACGGCCCTGGTCCGTGTCGAGCCGGTAGTTGGTGTTCTCCACCCCTTCGGCGATGGGCGTGAGCGCGACGAGGCTCAGCCCGTAGCGACTAATGAAGGGCTCGGCGTCGGCCTCCTCGACGGGGGTGAAGACGGCCATGGTCAGGCGGGCTCGACAAGGCGCGCGGCGGCCAGGTCGGACAGGTCGGCCAACAGGCTTTCGGCCGTGGCCCAGCGTCCGGCGCCGCGCCCCCGGCGGCGCACCGCCGATCCGTCGTGCGAGACCACCTTCAAGGCGTTGCCCTCTCCCTTCAGCTCCGCGAACAGCGGATCGAGCGGACCCGAAACCAGCTGCACGCTGGCGACCAGCTTGCCGTCTTTCAGCTCGCAGCGACAGAGCTGACGCGCGCCGGCGGGCGGCAGGGCGGCGGGATCCAGCACGTCGCGGGCGATGTCGGCTTCCTCGGGCATGAGGCCGAAAGCCTCGAAGGCCAGCAGGCGGACCTTGGCCAGGGCGTCGAGGCCTTCCAGGTCGGACGACGGATCCTCCTCAGCGAAGCCGGCGGCGCGGGCTTCGGACAAGGCCTGATCGAAGGACGCGCCCTCGCCGAGACGGGCCAGCATGAAGTTGACGGTGCCGTTCAGCACGGCCTCGAAGGCGGCGACGGGGGCGTCGACGCGGGCCGCGCGCACGGCCTCGACCATGGGCACGCCGCCGCCGACGGAGGCCGACCAGAGCAGCGTCGCGCCATTGGCCTCGGCCAGGGCCAGCAGCCCGGCGGGATCGACGCTGACGGCCTGTTTGTTGGCCGTAGCCACATCGACGCCGCGCGACAGGGCGGCGCGGATCACCGCATGACCGGCGGCGGCTTCGGACAGGGCTTCCAGGACGATGTCCGGATCGCGCGCCAGCAGGGCGTCGGGACTTGAGACCAGCAGGGGGGCGAGGCGGGCGTCCGTGGCGCCGGGCACGTCGCGCGGTTTGGACGGATCGCGGACCAGCACGCCGACCACGTCCAGGCGCGGATCGACCAGCAGGCGGGCCAGGGCGCCGCCGCCGACCACGCCGCAGCCGGCGACGGCCACGCGCAGGCGGCGATGCGGTGGGGTGACGCGAGGCGGGGCGCCGACCGCGCCGACGACCGTGCGATGGCCGTCCAGATAGTTGCGTACCTCGACCTTCAGGCGGCGCGCCTCGGCGAGGTCCAGCGCATCGGGCTGGACCAGGCCGCCGCCCAGCGCCTTGTCCTCGGCCCAGCTGGCCTGATCGTAGCGGCGGGCGTCGGCATGGACGTTGGGATCGCGGTCGTAGAGCCCGTCCACGTCCTTCACCAGCTGGACGCTGTCGAGCTCCAGTTCGGCGGCGAGGAAGAGGGCGGTCAGGTCCGACCCGCCGCGGCCCAGAAGGACCACGTCGCCGGCGGGCGACAGGGCGCCGAACCCGGGGACGACCACGACTTCATGCTTCAGCAGGGCGCGGTCGAGGGCGGCGCGGTCCAGCGACACCGGACGGGCATGCTCGCACGGCCCCTCGGCGACCAGGCCGAGCTCGCGGACAGACAGGGTGACGGCGCTGAGGCCGACCCGGTCGCAGGCCAGGGCGACGAGGGCGGCGGACCGCTCCTCGCCCTGCACGACATAGGCCGGAAGGATGCTGTTGTCGTGGGCCAGGCCGAGGGCGCGGGCTTCCGACAGAAGGAGGTCCGTCTGTCCGGCGAGGGCCGAGACGACCGCCACCACCCGGCGACCGCGTCGGACCTCGGCGTAGATGTCGGAGGCGACCTTGGGCGCGTCGGCGGGATCGACCAGCACGGAGCTGCCGAACTTCATGACGACGACCTCGGGCGCGGCCAGGGCGGACGGGGCGACGGGCGGGCGGTCGAGGAGGGCGAGCTGGGCGGACATGGGAGGGGTCTTTCGAGGAGATGGGGGAGAAAAGAAAAACCCCGCCCGGAGCGATCCGGGCGGGGTTGGGTTTTGCGTTCCTGAGCTTCGGTGCGCGCTAACCTGTCCCCGCCGGAGGCGTGGTGGTGGTCATACCGGTCATGCCAATGACGCGCACGGTCGCGCCGCCGCACGAGGCGGTCGAGGCGATGGCGGTGCGGGCGTCGAGGCGGTTCACGGCGGACCTGCTCAGTTCAAGTTCGGGAGAAGGCTGACGGACAAGAGCGGGGTCCGTCAAGTGAAAGGTGAAAAATTGCGCCGTCGCCCCGGATTTGCGGCGGCGAAGGCACGGTTTCTTCCTCAGGCCCAGTGCATCTGGACGCGATGGGCGGCGGCCCAGTGGATCGCCCGGATGCCGTCGATCACCGCATTGGCGGCGTCGCGGGTGCCCAGGGTCCCGCCCAGGTCGGCGGTGACCGCGCCGGCCGACAGCACGGCGGCGCAGGCGGCCTCGATGGAGCCGGCCTCGTCCTCCAGCCCCAGGCTGTGACGCAGCAGCAGGGCGGCCGACAGGATGGTCCCGACCGGGTTGGCCTTGTCCTGACCGGCGATATCGGGCGCCGAGCCATGGATGGGCTCGAACAGGCCCGGGCCGCCCGAGCCCAGCGAGGCCGACGGCAGCAGGCCGATGGACCCGCCCAGCACCGAGATTTCGTCCGACAGGATGTCGCCGAACATGTTCTCGGTCAGGATGACGTCGTACTCGCGCGGCTTGCGGATCAGGTGCATGGCCATGGAGTCGACCAGGGCGTGCTCCAGCTCGATGCGCGGGAATTCCTCGGCATGGATGCGGGTCACGACCTCGCGCCACAGGCGGCTGGTCTCCATGACGTTGGCCTTGTCGACCGAGGTCACCTTGCCGCGCCGCTGCTGGGCGGTCTGGAAGGCGGCGCGGGCGACGCGCTCGACCTCGCCGACGGTGTATTCGCACAGGTCGGTGGCGCGGTCGGCGGTGCGGGTCTTCTCTCCGAAATAGATGCCGCCGGTCAGCTCGCGGAAGACGATCAGGTCGACGCCCTCGACGATCTCCTTCTTCAGCGGCGAACGGTGGGCCAGCACCGGCGAGACCTGCAGAGGACGCAGGTTGGCGTACAGGCCCATGGCCTTGCGCAGGCCCAGCAGTCCTTCTTCCGGACGGCGCTTGCCGCCGTCCCACTGCGGTCCGCCCACGGCGCCGAGCAGCACCGCATCGGCGGCCAGGCAGGCGTCGACGGTTTCCTGGGGCAGGGGATCGCCGACGGCGTCGATGCCGGCCCCGCCGATCAGGTGTTCATGGAAGCGGAACTCATGGCCATAGAAGTCGCCGATGACCGTCAGCACGGCCTTCGCCGCATGGGTCACTTCGGGGCCGACGCCGTCGCCGGGCAGGACGACGATGTCATAGGTCTTGGGGGAGGGCATCAGACGGCTTCTTTCTGGCGTTCAAAGGCTTCGATGGCGGGCATGCGGGCTTGCAGCCAGCCGAGGGTGTCGACCCCGTCGAGCAGGCACTGGCGGGCGAAACTCTCGACGGCGAATGCGACAGGCTGTGCATTGCCGCGCTGGATCGTCGAGGTTTCCAGGTCGATGGTGATCGGCTGGTCGGGATGGGCGGCGAGGTCGTCCCAGGTGGCCTGATCGACGACGATGGGCAGGAAGCCGTTCTTCAGGGCGTTGGACGTGAAGATGTCGGCGATCTCCGTCGAGACCACGGCCCGAAAGCCGTAGTCCATCAGGGCCCATGGGGCGTGTTCGCGTGAGGAGCCGCAGGCGAAATTCCTGCCCGCCAGCAGGATGCGGCGCTCGGTCGGGTCGATGCGGTTCAGCACCGCCTCGGGCTTGGGCGACCCGTCGGCCTCGTAGCGCCAGTCGTAGAAGGCCCAGGCCCCCAGGCCTTCGCGGCTGGTGGTGCTCAGGAAACGACCCGGGATGATCTGGTCGGTGTCGATATTCGACTGCGACAGGACCACGGCTTTCGACGTCAGGGTCTTGAAGGGCTCAGGCATTCTGGACTCCTACCGCCTCGCGCGCGGCGCTTGGCTGCTTGAGGAGGGCGGTCTCCGTCAGAAACACGCGCGGGTCGGTCAGCACGCCCATGATGGCGGTCGCCGCGGCGGTCGCGGGGCTGGCCAGGATGGTGCGCGAGCCGGGCCCCTGACGGCCCTCGAAATTGCGGTTGGAGGTCGAGACCGCCAGCTGACCCGGCGCGACCATGTCGCCGTTCATGGCCAGGCACATGGAGCATCCCGGGATGCGCCATTCGGCCCCGGCGTCGGTGAAGACGGTGTGCAGCCCTTCCGCCTCGGCGTCGCGGCGCACGGCCTCGGAGCCGGGGACCACCAGCATGCGCAGGCCCGGCTTCACCTTGCGGCCGCGCAGCACCTCGGCGGCGGCGCGCAGGTCGGGCAGGCGGCCGTTGGTGCAACTGCCGATGAAGACCACATCGACCGGATGGGCCGTCGTCGCCTCGCCGGCGGTGAAGCCCATATAGGCCAGCGCCTTCTCGCCGGAGGCGTCGCGCGGGGCGGGGACGGGTTCGCCGATGGCGGAGCCGGCGTCCGGCGTCGTGCCCCAGGTGGCCATGGGCCGGATGGCGGCGCCGTCGATGTGGACCTCGGCGTCGAAAGCCGCGCCCTCGTCGGAGGCCAGCGCCAGCCAGTCGGCGACGGCGCGGTCCCAGGCGGGGCCGGAAGGTGCGTGCTGACGGCCCTTCAGCCAGTCGACGGTGGTCTGGTCGGGGGCGATCATGCCGGCGCGGGCGCCCGCCTCGATCGACATGTTGCAGACGGTCATCCGCCCTTCCATGTCCAGAGACCGGATGGCCTCGCCGGCGTACTCGACCACGAAGCCGGTGCCGCCGCCGAAGCCCAGGCGGGCGATAATCGCCAGCGCCACGTCCTTGCCGGAGACGCCCGGTTGCAGTCGGCCATCGACGGTGACGCGCATGGTTCGGGCCTTCCGCTGCAGCAGGCACTGGGTGGCCAGCACATGGCCGACCTCGGAGGTGCCGATGCCGAAGGCCAGGGCCCCGAAGGCGCCGTGGGTGGCGGTGTGGCTGTCGCCGCAGACGACAGTCATGCCCGGCTGGGTCAGCCCCAGCTCAGGCCCCATGACGTGCACCACGCCACGGTCCGCCGAGTCCCAGCCCGCCAGCGAGACGCCGTGGCGCTCGCAATTGGCCTCCAGCGTCTCGACCTGGGTCTTGGACGCCGGGGTATAATAGGGCCGCTCTCCGCTAACATCGGCGGGCAGGGTGGGGGTGGAGTGGTCCAGGGTGGCGAAGGTGCGGTCCGGACGACGGACCTTCAGGCCCCGGCTCTCGATCTCGGAGAAGGCCTGGGGGCTGGTGACCTCATGGACCAGATGCAGGTCGATGTAGAGCACCGCCGGGGCGTCAAGCGTTTCCGCCTGGACGACGTGGCGGTTCCACACCTTCTCGAACAGGGTCTCAGGCATATTCGGGCTCCGCGCGGGCGGGGCTGGGAGAGGGGGCCGCGATGGGTTCCAGCCAGCCGTGGCGGTCCAGGGTCGCGCCGGTGAACAGGCCGCGGAAGACGGCGTTGACGGCCTTGGTCACCGGGCCCGGGCCGGCGGCGCGGGTGGGGATGCCGTCGACCGAGCGCACCGGGGTGATCTCGGCGGCGGTGCCGGTCATGAATATCTCGTCGGCGACGTACAGGGCCTCGCGCGGCAGGATCTGCTCGCGGGTCTCATAGCCCAGGCCGCGCGCCAGCTTCAGCACGCTGTCGCGGGTGATGCCCATCAGGATGGAGGCGGCGGCGGGCGGGGTGATGATCTCACCGTCCTTGACGATGAACAGGTTCTCGCCGGCGCCTTCGGACAGGCGGCCGTCGGTGCCCAGGGCGATGCCTTCGCCGAAGCCGCCGACGCGGGCCTCGCGACCGATCAGGTAGGAGGACAGGTAGTTGCCGCCCGCCTTGGCGCCCGAGGGCACGGTGTTGGGGGCGATGCGCGACCAGCTGGCGACGCAGGCGTCGACGCCCTTCTCCAGCGCCTCCTCGCCCAGATAGGCTCCCCACGGGAAGGCGGCGATGGCCACGTCGACGTTCATGTTCTCGGGAGAGGGCGTCACCCCCATGCCGCATGCTCCCAGGAAGGCGATGGGGCGGATGTAGGCGGACTTGAGCCCGGTCGAACGCACGGTGGCGCGGCAGGCCTCGACCAGCTCGTCCTCGGTGAACGGCAGCTGGAAATGATACATGCGGGCGCTGTCGAACAGGCGGCGCACGTGGTCGGTCAGGCGGAAGCCGCAGGGGCCGTTCGGGGTGTCATAGACGCGGATGCCCTCGAACACCGAGGTGCCGTAGTGGAGCGCGTGGCTCATCACGTGAACCTTGGCGTCCGCCCAGGGCGTCAGTTCGCCGTTGACCCAGATATGTTCAGCCAGCGGCCGCATACGCGTACTCCTGTCGGGGGGCGGCATCCGGGCGCGAGGCCTCGATGATCGCCAGCAGTTCGTGGTCGTTGATCTCGCCGATCTCGTCGGCGCGGGCCTTGAAGCCGGCGAAGGCGGCGGCCAGGTGGGCGCCGGCGACGGGCTGGCCCAAGGCCTCCGCGCGCTTGGCCACGGCATGGCGGCCCGAGTGCTTGCCCAGCACGAACCATGTGCCTTCGAAACCGACGTCCTGGGGTCGCATGATCTCGTAGGTCGAGGGATCGGCCATCATGCCGTGCTGGTGGATGCCCGCCTCGTGGGCGAAGGCGTTCAACCCGACGATGGCCTTGTTGCGGACCACCGGCGTGTGGGTGATCTCGCTCAGCAGCCGGCTGGCGCGGACCAGGTGGGTGGCGTCCACGCCGGTGTGCAGGCCATAGCGGTCCGACCGGGTGCGGATGGCCATGACCATCTCCTCGATCGAGGCGTTGCCCGCCCGCTCGCCGATGCCGTTGATGGCGCCCTCGACCTGACGCGCGCCGGCTTCCACCGCCGCCAGCGAGTTGGCGACGGCCATGCCCAGGTCGTTGTGGCAGTGGGCCGAGAAGACCACGTTCGGATGACGGACGCGGACCGTGGCGATCAGGCGGCGATAGATCTCGGCGATCTCGCCGGGGGTGGAATAGCCGACGGTGTCGGGGATGTTCAGGGTGGTGGCTCCCGCCGCGGCGGCGGCCTCGCATACCTCGGCCAGGAACTCCGGCTCGGTGCGGATGGCGTCCTCGGGGCTGAACTCCACGTCCTCGAAGCGAGTGCGGGCGTAGGCGACCGAGCGCTCGGCGGCGGCCAGCACCTCGGCCTTCGACATCTTCAGCTTGGCCGAGCGATGGATCGGGCTGGTGCCCAGGAAGATGTGGAGACGGCGCTCCTCCGTCCCGCGCAGGGCGCGGTAGGCCGCGTCGATGTCGGCCTCGCTCGAACGGGCCAGCGAGCAGAAGACGGGGCCTTCCACCTCGCCGACCACCCGGCGCACGCCTTCCTCGTCGCCGGGCGAGGCGGCGGCGAAGCCGGCTTCGATCACATCGACATTCATCGCGGCCAGCACATGGGCCATGCGGACCTTGTCGTCCGGGTTCATCGAGAAGCCGGGCGCCTGTTCCCCGTCGCGCAGGGTGGTGTCGAAGACGACGACCTTGTTCGGATCGGCGGCGACGGCGGTTTGAACCTTGGTCATGCCGCTACCTCGGGATGGAAGGCGGCGGCTTGACCCGCGTGTTGGCCCGACGGACGGCCGTCGATGCGGGTGACGCCGAACAGCTTGTCGATCTGGCGGCCCAGGGTGCGGGTGCAGCGGGCGGCGTCGCGGCCGCGCACGGCCAGTTCGACATGACGACCGTGGCCTTCGTCGCTCAGGGTCATGCCGTCGATGTGGAAACCGCGGCGCTCGACCAGGCCGATCAGGCGCTGGAGCGAACCGTCGGCGCGGTCAATGTTCAGGTGCAGGGTTTCGGTGCTCATGGTCAGGCGCCTTCCATCATTTCGGCGTTGTTCTTTCCGGGCGGGACCAGCGGCCACACGTTCTCCCGGGGGTCGATGATCACGTGCGCGAGGCAGGGGCCGTCGGCGGCCAGCAGGCGGGCGATCCCGGCCTGAACCTCCTCGCGTCGACTAATTCGGAAGGCCTCGACGCCAAAGGCCTCGGCGACCTTCACGAAGTCCGGATTGTCGGACAGGTCGATCTCCGAGTAGTTGCCGTCGAAGAACAGCTCCTGCCACTGACGGACCAGGCCCAGCGAGCTGTTGTCCAGCAGCAGGACCTTCACCGCGACGCCGTAGCGACGCAGGGTGGCCAGCTCCTGCACGTTCATCATGAAGCCGCCGTCGCCGGCGACGACCACGACCGTGGCGTCCGGATCCGACAGCTTGGCGCCGATGCCCGCGGGCAGGCCGAAACCCATGGCGCCCAGGCCGCCCGAGGTGATGTGGGCTTCCGGCTTGGCGAACCGGCAATGCTGGGCGGCCCACATCTGGTGCTGGCCGACATCGCAGGCGGCGACGAAGTCATCGCCCGCCGCTTCGGAAATCGCTTTCAGCAGGGCGGGGGCGTAGACGCCTTCGCCGGGTGCGTCTTCGTAGCGGAAGGCGGTGCGGCGGACCCGCGTGTCGCAGCGGATCATCCACGGATCGATGGCCAGCGGCGTGCCCGACAGGTGCGCGGTCAGGGCCTCGATGCCCGGCGCGATCTCGCCCGTGACGGCGACATGGGTCTCGCGCAGCTTGCCGATCTCTGAGGCGTCGATGTCGAAATGGACGACGCGGGCGTGCGGCGCGAACTCGGCCAGCTTGCCGGTGGCGCGGTCGTCGAACCGGGCGCCGAAGACGATCAGCAGATCGGCCTCCTGAACCGCCTCGTTCGCCGCGCGCGTGCCGTGCATGCCCAGCATCCCCTGGAAGCCGGGGGCGTCGGTCGGGATCGTGCCCAGGGCGTTCAGGGTCGAGATCGACGGGATGCCGGTCTGGTTGGCGAAGGTGCGCAGCTGTTCCGTCGCCCGCCCGATCTTCACCCCGCCGCCGACGTAGATCAGCGGGCGCTCGGCGGCGCGGATCATCTCGGCGGCGCGGGCGATGGCGTCGTGGTCGATGGGGGTGACCGCGTTGGGAATGTGGAAGCCGAAGTCCTCGCTGGTCTGGCCGACCTGGACGTCCTTGGGCAGGTCGATCAGGACCGGTCCGGGACGGCCCGAGGCGGCGATGTGGAAGGCCTCCTCGACGGCGGCCGGAACATCGGCCGGGTCGCGGACAAGGATGGAATGCTTCACGATCGGCAGGGTGACGCCCAGGATGTCGATCTCCTGGAAGGCGTCGGTGCCCATGACGCCCTGGGCGACGTTGCCGGTGATGCAGACGATGGGGATGGAATCCATCATCGCATTGGCGATGCCGGTGATCAGATTGGTGGCGCCGGGGCCAGAGGTGGCCATGCAGACGCCGACCTTGCCGCTGCGCCGGGCGTAGGCGTCGGCAGCGAAGGCGGCGGCCTGCTCGTGGCGGACCAGGATGTGGCGCAGTTTCGATCCGGCCAGGGCGTCATAGACCGGCATGATGGCGCCGCCCGGATAGCCGAACACGACCTCCACCCCCAGCCGCTCCAGGGTGGAGACCAGCAG
>NZ_JAHFPF010000121.1:0-5606 GCF_023259385.1 Brevundimonas sp.
CCTCCCCTCCCCGGCGTCAGGCGGTATAGTCCATGCTCAACCTCAGCCGGCGGTTTCATGACCAAAGCGCACCTCAAGCCCTTGAACAAGCAGGTGATCGTCATCACCGGCGCCACCTCGGGAATCGGGCTGGCGGTGGCGCGGCGAGCGGCGAAGGCGGGGGCTAACGTCTTCCTGATCGCGCGCGGCGAAAAGGACCTGCGCGCCCTGTGCGAAGAGCTTCAGGCCACCGGCGCCCGCGCCGCCTGGGCCATCGCCGACGTGGCCGACTTCGACGCCCTGTCCGAGGCCGCGGACAAGTGCCAGCGCCTGTTCGGCGGTTTCGACACCTGGGTGAACAACGCGGGCGTCTCCATCTTCGGCCCGATCCGCGAGACCACCCTGGAGGACCAGCGGCGGCTGTTCGAGACCAACTACTGGGGCGTGGTCAACGGCTCCCTCGTCGCCGCCGAACGGCTGCGCACGCGGCCCTGGGGCGGGGCCATCATCAATGTCGGCTCCATCCTGTCGGACGCCCCCATGCCGGTGCAGGGCGTCTATTCGGCGTCCAAGCACGCGGTGAAGGGCTTCACCAACGCCCTGCGCATGGAGATCATGCGCGACCAGGCCCCGATCAGCCTGTCGCTGGTCAAGCCGGCGGCGCTGGACACGCCCTACAGCCGGCATGCGCGAAACCTGACCGGCTACGCCGTGCACAATCCCCAGCCGGTCTATGCGACCCACGTCGCCGCCGACACGGTGCTGTACTGCGCCGTCCACCCGATCCGCGAGATCACCGTGGGCGGCGGCGGGCGTCTGATCGCCAGTCTTTACAACGCCTTGCCCGGTGTCGCGGAACCTCTTCTCGCCCGGTTCGCTCCTTCATTGATGCGGGACAAGGGTTCCGCCTATGCGCCGGACGACGACGGGCTCTACGACCCGACCGAAGACGGCCTCGATGAAGAGGTTCACTATCCGATGGTTCGCCAGTTCTCCGCCCTCGCCGAAGTCCGCAAACATCCCGGCATCGCCGCCGGCGTCTTGGCGGTGCTGGCCGGCGTCGGCCTCGCCACCCTCCTGCTGAACCAGCGCACCGGCCCGACGCGGTATGAAAGCCTGCGCGGCCGCCTCAATCCGCGCGGCTGGGTCGACGCCGACGGCCTGCGCGGCCGGTTCGAGGATCTGGCCGAAAGCGTGCGTCGCGGCGTGGCCGAGGCCGGCGACCGCGCCCATGACCTCACCGACGACGCCCGCGACCGCGGCGGGCGCTGGCTGAAGCAGACGCAGAAATCCTCGCGCAAGGCGTTGAAGAAGCACGGCCGCACCGCCCGCCGCTACGCCGAGGACGCCGGCGACTACGCCAAGACCCACGCCAAGGAAGGCGGCGCCTTGATCGCCCTGGCCACCATCGCCGCCGCCATCGGCGCCGCGGCCCTGGACGCGCGCCGCCCCGACAGCCGCCTGCGCAACATCGGCCGGTTCTAGGCTGGCGCTACAAGCGGTTGGGCCGGAGCCCAGCCGGTGATTAGTGGTTAGTGATTAGTGGGTGGCCGCCGAACGGCCTGCATCAGGATGACACCCGCCCGTGGCGGCATCGAACCACTAATCACTAACCACTAATCACTTCCCAGCCGCCGTCAGGGCCGGCTGGCCGCTACCGTAACGGCAGCCGCCCCCTACGTCCGATCCTGACGCATCGGCATGCGATCCTGTCGGACATGGACCGCGATCTTCTCATCCCCAGGGATGGCCCTCCCGACATTGGGGCGATCTGTCGCTTCGCTCTGGCCGAACGGGCCGCCGCCCGTCTTCAGGGCCGCACCCGCCACGCCCGCCTGTTCCACCGCCTCGTCCAGAAATGCCTGCGCGCCCTGCGCTTCGCCGCCCGCATCGAGGCAGGGCGGGCGCACGCTCATCCGCACTCTTCGCACCCGCTTTTTTCTGACGCGCCCGAAAAAGTTCGCGGCACGGCCGCGCCCGCCGTCCCGCCCGATCCTGACCGCCATCGCACCGTCCGCGAAGGGCGACGACGACGGTGAAGCGGGGTCTGAACCGTCATTTTGATGCCTATCGTCGCCCCCGGTGCGCGCATCAACCGATGTGCGCCCTTCGCGCGCGCACTGTCCCCCGTTGCTGCAACTGCGAAGGTGAGCCAAGGTCTCGACATGGCTGACGCGACCTATGTCTTCGACTTCGATTCGACCCTCGTGCGCGTGGAGACGCTCGAGGTCCTGGCCGACATCGCGCTGGAAGGCTCGCCGGACGCCGCCGCCGTCCGCGCCGAGATCGCCCGCCTGACCGATCAGGCCATGGCGGGAGAGCTCCCCTTCGGCGAGGCCCTGCGCCGCCGCCTGGCCCTGCTGCCTCTCACCCGCGCCCATGTGCAGACCCTGGCCGACCGCATCCTCGACGAGGGCACGCCCTCGGTGCGCAAGAACCTGGCCTTCTTCCGGGGCGCGGCCGATCACATCGTCATCCTGTCGGGCGGCTTCCGCGAGATCATCGCTCCCATCGCCGAGCGGCTGGGCGTCGCGCCGGAGCGGGTGCTGTGCAACGACCTGACCTATGACGCCGACGGGCGCGTCACCGGCGTCGACGACGCCAACCCCCTGTCCCATGCCGGTGGAAAGCCGCAGGTGATCAAGGCGCTGGGCCTTCCTTCCCCCGTGGTCATGGTCGGCGACGGCTGGACCGACGCAGAGGTCAAGCAGGCCGGGGCCGCCGACCGCTTCTACGCCTATACCGAGATCGTCCGCCGCCCGACCGTCGTGGCCGTCGCCGACGCCGAGGTCGCCTCGATGGACGAGCTGCTGCACGCCGAAGGCCTGACCGGCCGCTGGTCCTATCCGCGCAGCCGCATGCGCATCCTGCTGCTCGAGACGATCCACCCCGCGGCCGTCGCGCGGCTGGAGGACGCCGGCTACACCGTCGAGACGGTCAAGGGCGCGCTGGGCGAGGATGAACTCATCGCGCGCATCAAGGGCGTCCACGTTCTGGGCATCCGCTCCAAGACCCAGGTCACGGAGCGGGTTCTGGCCGCCGCCGACCGCCTGATGGCCGTCGCCGCCTTCTGCATCGGCACCAACCAGATCGACCTGGCCGCCGCCTCGGACCACGGGGTGGCGGTGTTCAACGCCCCCTACTCCAACACCCGCTCGGTCGTGGAGCTGGCCGTCGGCGTCATGATCACCCTGATGCGCGACGTGCCGGACAAGTCCGCCGCCATGCACCGGGGCGAATGGAACAAGTCCGCCACCGGCTCGCGCGAGTTGCGCGGCAAGACCCTGGGCATCGTCGGCTACGGCGCCATCGGCAGCCAGCTGTCGGTGCTGGCCGAGGGGCTGGGCATGCGGGTCATCTTCCACGACCTGACCGAGCGGCTGGCGCTGGGCAACGCCCGGCGCATGCCCTCGCTCGACGCCCTGCTGGCCGAAAGCGACGTGGTCAGCCTTCACGTCGACGGACGCGCCGACAACGCCGACGTCATGGGCGCGGCCCAGTTCGCGAAGATGAAGCCCGGCGCCCTGCTGCTGAACCTCTCGCGCGGCCACATCGTCGACGTCGGGGCCCTGGCCCAGGCGCTCGGCTCGGGCCGCGTCGGCGGCGCGGCGGTGGATGTCTTCCCCGAAGAGCCGGCCACCAACGCCGACCCGTTCGACAGCCCCCTTCGCGGTCTGAAGAACGTCATCCTGACGCCCCACATCGGCGGCTCCACCGAGGAGGCCCAGGAGGCCATCGGCGAATTCGCCGCCGAACGGCTGCTGGCCTATCTGAACCGGGGCGACACCACCTTCTGCGTCAACCTGCCGAACGTGCAGCTGGCCGAGGTCTCGGGCGCCCACCGCATCCTGCACATCCACCGCAACCAGCCCGGCGTCCTGGCCGAGCTGAACCGCGCCGTGGCCGAGGCCGGTCTGAACATCCTGGGACAACATCTGAAGACGGACGAACGCACCGGCTACGTCATCACCGACGTGGACCGCGACTATGATCCGGACGCGGTGCAAACCCTGCGAGGTGTGGCCGGGACGCTGCGCTTCCGCATGCTCTACTGAAAGCTTCCCCAGCGGCATCTTGCGTACCCGGAAAACGGGCGCAGAGTGCGGTCAACGGTCGCACCCTGACGGCCGAGGGAGGAAAACCAATGTCTCGTTTCCTGCGTAGCGCGGCCGTCGCCGCGTTGGCGGTCGCCGCCATGGGCGCGGCCTCGGCGGCCAGCGCCCAGACCTACAACCGCCTCGTCGTCTTCGGCGACAGCCTGAGCGACAACGGCAACCTGTACGCCGTCAGCGGCGGCACCCAGCCGCTGTCCCCGCCCTATTTCCAGGGCCGCTTCTCGAACGGGCCGGTCTTCACCGAGTTGCTGGGCTTCAACGCCGGGCGCTTCACCGCCGGCGCGCCGGTGACCGGCAGCGTCAACTACGCCTTCGGCGGCGCCCGCACCGACTCGGCCGCCTCGCCCCCCGGCATGCGCAACCAGCTGCTGTCCTACACCGGCGCCGGCGGCACCTTCGGACGCAATGACCTGGTCAGCGTCCTGGGCGGCGCCAACAACATCTTCCAGGCCTTCCCCGGCGCCGCGGCCAGCCCCTCCACGGCCCAGAGCGTCATGCAGTCGGTCGCCACCTCGGCCGCCACCGACATCAACTTCATCGTCAACAGCATCGCCACCGCCGGCGCCGGCACCATCCTGGTCACCAACCTGCCGCGCCTCGGCATCACGCCGCAGTTCTCGGCGACCGGGCCCAGCGGCGCGGCCCTGGCCGACTATTCGGGGACCACGTTCAACAGCGCCCTGCTCAGCCGCCTGATGGTGACCGCGGCCGCGCAGCCGAACACCAACATCATCTTGATGGACCTGTACAAGATCAGCGATCCGCTGGCCGCCAACCCGGGCCGCTTCGGCCTGACGAACGCCACCAACAGCTGCCTCAACGGCGTGACGGTCTGCGCCAACCCGGACGGCTACCTGTACTGGGACGGCGTCCACCCGACGGCCGCCGGCCATCGTCTGATCGCCCGCCTGGCCAATGACTACCTGTACTACGGCGATCTCGGCTCTCAGGCCGCCGTGCAGGCCGAGACCGCCTTCCGCCAGCGGGAGGATCTGCTGGACCTGTCCACCGAGGCCTTCGCCGGCCGCGGCGCGTGGGAACCGGGCACCCACATGTCCTTCGGCGTCGTCGCCGACAGCGTCGAGAGCGACGCCCGCGGCTCCGTGGCCTCGTCCAAGGCCACCGGCTGGGGCGGCCGCGTCGCCATCGATCACGTGGCCTCCGAAAGCCTGCGCTTCGGCATCGCCGGAACCTTCCGGACCGCCGACGTCGAGGCCGGCGCCATGGGCTTCGACGTCGAGACCTACGCCTTCGACGCCTGGGCCGGCTGGCGGTCGGGCAACATGTTCCTCGGCGCGGCCGCGGGCGGGTCGATCGACAACTACGACGACATCACCCGCCAGACCTCGCTGGCCCCCATCGTCCACACGGGCGAGACCAACGGCGGCAGCGTCGGCGCCCGCGTCCAGGGCGGCCTGTGGTTCGACATGGGCGGCATCGCCCTGTCGCCCCGCGCGGCCGTCAGCTGGGGTTCGACCGACGTGAACGCCTATAGCGAAGAGGGCGTCGCGG
>NZ_JAHFPF010000121.1:5616-10163 GCF_023259385.1 Brevundimonas sp.
AGTACGCCTATCAGGACCGCACGGTCCAGGCCGCCTCGGCCGAGATCTCGCTGCGCGCCGAAGGCGGCGGCGAGGGCCTGGGCTTCTACATCGAGGGCGGCTACCGCGACTCGTTCGGCGACAGCAGCGACGGCGTCCGCGTCGGCATCCTGGGCAACCCCGCCCAGATCCTGGAGCGTGAGGTCGAGGATCCGTTCGGCGGCTCGATCCTGGCCTCGGCCGGCGTCGAGGCCGACATGGGCCCGGGCAAGCTGACTTTCGGCTATCGCGGCCGCTTCGGCGACCACGCCGACAGCCATGTGGGCGCGCTGACGTACCGCATCTCGCTGCAGTAGGCCGTCCACGGACCGACAGGGGGGCGCGCGGCGAAGGCTGCGCGCCCTTTTCGTTGCACGCCTGCGACGACCTGCCGCCCCCCGACGCCCCAAAGTCGCCCGCCCCCCTGCCTATCTGTCCGTCTTCCCGAGGCGCAGACGCCCGGTCGCGCCGCGGACATGGCGCGCCCGCTGCGCCCTTCTCCCCGCTCATCCGAGCCGAAGACGGAGCCGACGCCGCCCATGCGACGCCTGTTGCCGACCGCCCGGTCGTTCCTTCTCCATTCCGGTCAGGCCGCCGCCCTCGGCGCCGTGGCCGTCCTCGCCATGGCCGCCGCGCCGCTGACCCCGACGCCCGCATCGGACGAGGCCTTCGCCGTGCCCGAGCTTCCCCCGGTCACCGCCGTGGCGTCTCCGGCGGGACCCGTCACCCGCGTCATCGCCTTCGGCGAGCCCCTGCGCGGCTTCGCCGTCAACTCGGCCTTCGGCATGCGTCGCCTTCCCGGCCAGCAGGCCCGCCGTCACGAGGGAGTCGACATCGCCGCCCCGACCGGCACCAGCGTCAGCGTCGCCGCCGAGGGCCGCGTCCTGCGCACCGGCTATGACGCCGACGGCTACGGCCGCTTCATCGAGGTCCGGCATCCCAACGGCATGAGCAGCCTTTACGGCCACCTGAGCCGGATCGACGTCGCCAGCGGCGACGTGGTCGCTCCGGGCCAGCGCATCGGGCTGGTCGGCTCGACCGGCCGCTCGACCGGCCCCCACCTGCACTTCGAGATCCGCCGCGGCGACCGTCAGGTCAATCCGGTAAAGGTTATGGGCCAGGCGTTCGAAATGACGGTGTCCGCCCCGGCCTGACGGTCGTTCACCGTACATATGCCCACGCTTTCTTCACCCCTTTCCAGGATAGTCCCCGACCGAAAGGGGCCGTCTTGGACCGCATACTCTACTGCATCGCCTTCCAGCACGACTGGCGCTGGACGCTGGCCGCCGGCCTGATCTGCGTCTTCGGCGTGGGCACGGCGTACCAGCTGCTGGGCCGCGCCCGCGAAGCGGTCGGCCCGCGCCGCCGCAACACCGCCCTGCTGGCGGCCTTCACTGGCGGCCTGGCGGTCTTCTCGACCCACTTCCTGGCGATGCAGGGCTATGACGCGGGCGGCGAGGTCCGCTACGCCGTCTGGTCCACCATCAGCTCGTTCTTCATGGCTTTCGCCAGCATCGGCCTGGCCTGCATGGTCGCGCTCTACCGGCCCGGCCCGGTGTACCGCGCGCTCGGCGCCGCGCTGGCGATCTCGGGCGTCGCCGCCATGCACTTCCTCGGCGTCGCCGCCATGCAACTGCCCGGCCTGATCCTGTGGAGCCCGGACCTGGTGGGCGCCTCCATCGCCGCCGCCATCGCCCTGGCCGCCGGCAGCGCCGCCTTCCTGCACGGACGCCCCGCCTGGCTCCGCTTCGCCGCCGGCGCCTGCGGCGCGATCTCGGTCGTCATCCTGCATTTCGGCTCCATGAGCGCCATGACCCTGGAGCCGCACTTCGCGGTCGACAACACCGCCTGGTCGCTGTCCGGCGGGATCATGATCAGCGTCATCGCCGCCATGGTGCTGGGCATCGCCTCCATCGCCGGCGCCGCCGTCTGGATGTGGTGGCTGTCCCGGGCCAGCGCCCTGGGCCAACTGCGTCAGGCCATCGAAGCCATGCCCGACGGCCTGGCCTTCTATGACGCCAACGACCGTCTGGTCCTGTGGAACACCCGCTACGCCGAGGTGAACCCCGGGCTGGCGACGACGCTGCAGAAGGGCATGACCTTCCGCGAGATCGTCCAGATCGGTCTGGACGAAGGTCTCTACGCCAACGCCCTGGGCCGTGAAGACGCGTGGATCGCGGAGCGGATGGCCACCCGCGCGGCCCTGTCGACGACGATGGAGCAGCACATCTCGGGCGACAACTGGCTGCGCGTTTCCGACCGCCGCACCGTGGCGGGCGGCACCGTCACCATCTGCACCGACATCACCGAGCTGAAGCGCGACGCCCGCGCCCTGTCGGACGCCCGCGACGCTGCCGAACAGGCCAACGGCGCCAAGAGCCAGTTCCTGGCCAACATGAGCCACGAGATCCGCACGCCCCTGAACGGCGTCATCGGCGTGGCCCAGGCGCTGGCCAACACCGACCTGTCGGCCCAGCAGCGCGAGATGCTGGACCTGATCCAGTCCTCGGGCCAGACGCTGCAGGTCCTGCTGAGCGACATCCTCGACCTGGCCCGCGTCGAATCCGGCCGCCTGGAACTGTCCGAGGAAGCCTTCGACCTGGGCCGCGCCGTACGCGAAGCCGCCCAGCTGTACGAGACCTCGGCCCGCGAGAAGGGGCTGCAGTTCTTCGTCGAGATCGACCCCGAGGTGGATTGCTGGGTCGCCGGCGACGTGGTGCGCCTGAAGCAGATCCTGACCAACCTGGTCTCCAACTCGGTCAAGTTCACCGGCGAGGGCTTCGTCTGCCTGACCGCCGCCCCCGGCCCCGTGCGCGCCGGCCAGCCGACCCTGCGCTTCTCGATCGAGGACACGGGCATCGGCTTCGACAGCGAGACCCGCACCCGCCTGTTCAGCCGCTTCGAACAGGCCGACGGCGCCATCACCCGCAAGTTCGGCGGTTCGGGCCTGGGCCTGGCCATCTCGCGTCAGTTGGCCGAGATGATGGGCGGCGAGCTGGACTGCGAGAGCGAGCCCGGCGGCGGCTCGTCCTTCATGCTGACCATTCCGATGCACAAGGCCGAAGCGCCCGCCACGGTCGCGGCCTCCGGCTCGGCCCTGGCCGCCGGCGACGACCGCCGCCTGCGCGTGCTGCTGGCCGACGACCACCCGGTGAACCGCAAGGTCGTGGAGATGATCCTGGCCCAGGCCGACATCGACCTGACCTCGGTCGAAGACGGCTCGCTGGCGCTGAACGCTGTGCGGGACGGCGACTACGACCTGATCCTGATGGACATGCAGATGCCGGTCATGGACGGGCTGACCGCGACCCGCGAGATCCGCCTGCACGAGGCCGCGATGGGCCTGCCGCGCACGCCGGTGATCATGCTGACCGCCAACGCCCTGCCCGAGCATATCGCCTCGGCGGAAGGCGCCGGCGCGGACCGGCACCTGGCCAAGCCCTTCGACGCCGGCGAACTGCTGGAGCTGGTCATCTCCCTGCCCCGCGCCGCCCAGGCCGCGATCGCCGCCTGATCCGGCGGCGACCGCTTTCGCCCGGGGCTATTCGTAGCCGTGGGCGGCTTCGTTGATCACCTGCGAGGGCATCGTCGAGAAGTCGACGGCGACCGGCTGGGCGATCTTGGACCGGAAGGTCTTGAGCACATGCTCCAGCCGGCGCCGGACCTCGCGCTCGGCCTCGGTCTGGGTGTCCAGGGTCAGCGGGGCCAAGCAGAAGTCGATGATGGCCGAGGTGGTTTTCAGCGGTTCCATGGGGTCTCTCCTGGTTATTCGGCCGCGACGAACTGCGCGGTTTCGGTGGAGTCCTTCAGCGCCGTGGTCGACGACTGGCCGTTCGAGATGACGGTGGCCACCTGGTCGAAGTAGCCGGTGCCGACCTCGCGCTGGTGACGGGTGGCGGTGTAGCCGCGGGCCTCGTTGGCGAACTCGCGCTGCTGCAGCTCGGAATAGGCCGCCATGCCGCGATCGCGATAGCCGTCCGCCAGCTCGAACATCGAGTTGTTCAAGGCGTGGAAGCCGGCCAGGGTCACGAACTGGAACTTGTAGCCCATGGCCCCCAGTTCGCGCTGGAACTTGGCGATGGTGGCGTCGTCCAGCTTGGCCTTCCAGTTGAAGGAGGGCGAGCAGTTGTAGGCCATCAGCTTGCCGGGGTGCTTCTTCTGCACGGCCTCGGCGAACTTCTTCGCGTCGTCCAGGTCCGGGTGCGAGGTCTCCCACCACAGCAGGTCGGCGATGTTGGCGTAGGACAGGCCGCGCGCGATGCAATGATCCAGGCCCGTGCCCTCCTTCAGGCGGAAGAAGCCCTCGGGGGTGCGGTTTTCGCGGTCGATGAAGGGCTGGTCGCGCTCGTCGATGTCCGAGGTGATCAGCTGGGCGCTTTCGGCGTCGGTGCGGGCGACCGTGATGGTCGGCGTGCCCATGACGTCGGCGGCCAGACGGGCGGCGACCAGATTGCGCTCATGCGCCTGGGTCGGGATCAGGACCTTGCCGCCCAGGTGGCCGCACTTCTTCTCGGACGCCAGCTGATCCT
>NZ_JAHFPF010000122.1:0-1288 GCF_023259385.1 Brevundimonas sp.
GCGTCCTTTCGGCGGTCAGCGAGCTGACGCCGGATGACTCCAACTTCGGCATCACCATGACGGTGGACGAGGGCGACCGGTACAATTTCGGGACGATCAACATCGTCACCGAGAATGACCGCCTGAACCCGGAATTCCTGCAGCTGCTGCTGCCGATCCACGAGGGCGACCTCTACGAGAGCGACAAGATCGAGACGGCCGTCGACGCCCTGACGTTCGCCGCCGGTTCGGCCGGCTACGCCTTTGTCGAGATCGAGCCCGAGTACCGCGCCAATCCGGAGACCGACAAGGTCGACGTGACCTTCAACATCAAGGAAGGCCAGCGCGTCTACGTCGACCGGATCAACGTGGTCGGCAACACCCGGACCCTCGACAACGTCATTCGCCGCGAAATGATGCTGAGCGAAGGCGACGCCTTCAACCGCACCCTGCTGGAGCGGTCGCGCAACAATCTGCGCGCGCTGGGCTTCTTCAAGGACGTGACCGTTGAGGAAGCCCGCGGCTCGGCTCCGGACCGGTCGATCGTCAACGTCACCGTGCAGGAACAGCCCACCGGCGAACTGTCGGTCGGCGCCGGCTTCAGCTCGGTCGACTCCTTCGTGCTGAACCTGGGGATCACCGAGCGCAACTTCCGCGGCCGCGGCCAGAACGTGGTCGCCCGTCTGGAGTGGGGCTCGCTGCGCCAGCAGATCGACTTCCGCTTCACCGAGCCGAAATTCCTCGGTCGTGACCTGCGCGCCGGCTTCGACGCCTTCCACTCGCGCTACGACCTGAGCGAATATTCGTCGTACGACTACCGCTCGACCGGCGGCGGCGTGCGCCTGTCCTATCCGCTGAACGGCTTCACCCTGCTCAGCACCCGCTACTTCCTGAAGTCGGACGAGATCATCGTTCCGTCGGGCTATTGCAGCAGCAGCGGCTCGGGCTCGAACGCCCTGTGCGACCAGGTCGGCTCGTACATCAACTCCTCGGCCGGCTACACCATCCTGGTCGACCGCCGGAATGATCCGGTTCGGCCCACGCGCGGCTGGACGGGCACCCTGCGTCAGGACTTCGCCGGCATCGGCGGCGACGTGAACTATGTGAAGACCGAAGCCGAAGTGTCGGCCTATTGGGGCTTCTCCCCCGCCTGGATCGTCACGGCCCAGGCCTCGACCGGCTATGTCGCCGGCTGGGGCGGGGATCCGATCCGGATCAACGACCGCTTCTTCAAGGGCGGCAACAGCTTCCGCGGCTTCGAGACCGCCGGCATCGGTCCGCGCGACCTGAACACCACCGACGCGCTGGG
>NZ_JAHFPF010000122.1:1298-10121 GCF_023259385.1 Brevundimonas sp.
CTGACGGTCCCCAACTATCTTCCGGAAGAATACGGCATCCGGACCTCGCTGTTCACCGATGTGGGCACCCTGGGCGCGCTGGATGATCGTTACACGGTCACCTCGGCGGGGCTTCCCGACGCCAAGATCGTGGACGAGCTCGAACTGCGTGCGTCGGCCGGCATCAGCATCCACTGGCGTTCGCCGATGGGGCCGATCCGCTTCGACCTCAGCAAGATTATCGGCCAGGAAGACTACGACAAAACCGAAACCTTCCGCTTCTCGACTTCAACCCAGTTCTAACCGCGGGACGACGTCCCGCTCCAAAGGCCTGACCATGAAACTGTTCGCTATCGGCGCCTTCGCCGTCGCCACCCTCGCCGCCGGAACCGCCTCGGCCCAAGCCCAGGCCCAGCAGCCGGCTCCGCTCACGCACGGACCGGTCCTGGCGGGCGTCTGCATGTACAGCCCGCAAGCCCTGATCACGAACAGCACCGCCGGCCGTTCGCTGGCCACCGGCCTGCAACGCCTCGGTGAAGAAGTGCGTGGCGAGCTGGCCCCGTACGCCGCGACCCTGGAAACCGAAGCCACGGCGCTGCAACAGGGCGGCCAGGCCGCCGATCCGGACGGCTCGCGCGGCCGCGCCTGGCAGACCCGTCTGCAGGAAGCCCAGCAGCTGGAAGAGACCCGCACCAACGAGCTGCGCTACACCGAGCGTCTGCAAACCCAGACGATCGTCAACGCCGCCCGCCCGATCATCACCGCCCTCTATCAGGAGAAGGGCTGCAGCATCCTGCTGGACGGCGGTTCGGTTCTGGCCGTGAACCCGCAGATGGATCTGACCGAAGCCGCGATCCAGCGCCTGAACCAGGCCCTGCCGTCGCTGCCGCAGTTCACGCGCAGCGCCGTGCCGGTCCAGCCGCAGCAATAAGCCTGCGATCCGGAATGCCTGACCCGCGATTTTTCGAGAGCCTGCCGACGCTGGACGTCGCCGGGCTGGCCGAACGGATCGGGGCCGAAGTCTCGCGCGGCGGGGACCGAAAGGTCTCCGCCGTTGCGCCTTTGGGGACCGCCGGTTCGACCGAGGTCGCCTTTCTCGGCGACCGCAAATTCGCTGAACAGCTGAAGGCCACCGCGGCCGGCTGCGTGATCGTTCCGGCCGCCGCCGCCGACCTGGCGCCGGCCTCCGCCGCCGTGCTGGTGTCATCGACGCCCCAGGCCGCCTGGGCGGCGGCGTCACTGCTGTTCCACCGCCCGCATGCGCTCGACAAGGCCGCCGACCCTGTCTTCGCCGTCGAGGACGAGACGGTCGTGCTGGAGCCCGGCGTGGTGCTGGGTCACGGCGCCCGCATCGGCCGCGGCACCCGCGTCGGCGCCAATACGGTGATCGGCCCGGGCGTGCAGATCGGCCGCGACTGTCACATCGGCTCCAACGTCACCATCGGCTTCGCCCTGATCGGCGACCGGGTGAAACTGTATTCCGGCGTTCGCATCGGCGAGCCGGGCTTCGGCGCGGCCGGATCGCGCGCCGGACCGGTCGATGTGCCCCAGCTGGGCCGGGTCGTCATCCAGGACGGAGTCACGGTGGGCGCGAACACCTGCATCGACCGCGGCGCCTACGACGACACGGTCATCGGCGAGAACACCAAGATCGATAATCTGGTCATGATCGCGCACAATTGCACGATCGGCCGCAACTGCCTGATCGCCGCCCACACGGGGATTTCCGGGTCGGTGACGGTCGGCGACGGCGTCATGTTCGGCGGCAAGGCCGGCATCGGCGACCACCTGGCCATCGGTGAAGGCGCCCGGGTCGCGGGCGGCGCCGGGGTGCTGGCGAACATCCCGGCGGGGGAGACCTGGTCCGGTTATCCAGCGAAACCCATTCGACAATTCTTGCGCGAAACGATCTGGGTGTCCAAACAGGCGTCGAAGAAAAAGGACGACAGGGAGTAGAGCCATGGCCGACGAGAACGGCAGCATCGATTACGCCGAGGTGATGCGGCGGCTCCCCCACCGATATCCCTTCCTGCTCGTCGACAAGGCCGAGAATTTCGTGCCCGCGACCTCGATCACCGGGATCAAGAACGTCACGCATAACGAGCCGTTCTTTCCGGGGCATTTCCCGATCGATCCGGTCATGCCGGGCGTGCTGATCGTCGAGGCGATGGCCCAGACGGGCGCCTTGCTGATGTCCAAGACCATGGATGTCGCGGTGGCCGACAAGGTCATCATGTTCATGTCGATCGATGGCGTGCGCTTCCGCAAACCGGCCCGGCCGGGCGACCAGCTGCGCATGGAAGTCAGGGTGACCCGCGCCCGCGGCGACGCCTACAAGTTCCGAGGCGAGACCTTCATCGACGGCAAGCTGGCCGCTGAGGCCGAGTTCATGGCGATGGTCGTGACCGTCGATCAGCCGGCGACCTGATGGCCATCCACCCCACAGCCCAGGTCGATGCGTCGGCCAGACTGGCCGATGGCGTCGATATCGGCCCGTGGAGCATCATCGGGCCGAACGTCGTGCTGGCCGAGGGCGTGCGCGTCGCCAGTCACGTGGTGATCCAGCAGGACACCGCGGTCGGCGCCGGCACGACGATCCACCCGTTCTGCGTCATGGGCGGGGACCCTCAGCACGGCGGCTACAAGGGTGAGCCGGTTGCGCTGGAGATCGGCGAGAACAACACTATCCGCGAGCACTCGACCTTCAACCGGGGCACGCCGGGCGACCGCAAGCTGACCACCATCGGCTCGAACAACCTGTTCATGACCGGGGCCCACGTCGGGCACGACTGCATCGTGGGCAGCAACGTGACCTTCGCCAACAACGCCACCCTGGGCGGTCACGCCCGGGTCGGCGACAAGGTCTTCCTCGGCGGACTGGCGGCGGTGCACCAGTTCGGGCGGATCGGACAGGGCGCCATCGTCGGCGGCCTGTCGGCGGTGACGCGCGACGTGATCCCCTACGGCTCGGCCTGGGGCAATCACGTGCGCCTGCACGGGCTGAACCTGATCGGCCTGAAACGGAAGGGTTATGGCAAGGACGCCATTCGCCGCCTGCTGGCCGCCTATCGCGACATCTTCGAGGGCGAGGGCCTGTTCTCCGAGCGCCTGACCGAGGCGGCCGCGACCTATGCCGACCTGCCGGAGATCCAGGAGATCGTCGCCTTCATCCGCGAGGACACGCGGCGACCGGTCGCTCTTCCGGAACGCGGATGAGCGGCAAGCTGGCCCTGATCGCCGGCGGCGGGGCCTTGCCCGTCTCGGTGGCGGCGCGCTGCGAGGCCGAGGGCCGGCCGGTGTTCGTGATCCGGCTGGCGGGCTTCGCCGACCCGCACCTGGCCCACTATCCGGGCATCGACGCGGGCATGGCCGAGATCGGCAAGATCCTGTCGGCGATGAAGAAGGCCGGCTGCAAGGCGGTCTGCCTGGCCGGGACGGTCAGCCGGCCCGATTTCAAGACCCTGAAGCCTGACTTCAAGGGCGCGACCGTCCTGCCGGGCATCATCGCCGCCGCCACCAAGGGCGACGACGCCCTGCTGCGCAAGATCCTGTCGGTGTTCGAGGCCGACGGCTACCTGGTCGAGGGCGCCGACGACATCCTGGGCGGAGAGACCCTTCCGGCCGGAGCGCTGGGCCGGGTCCAGCCGAGCGAAGACCAGCTGACCGATCTGCGGAAGGCGCTGTACGTCGCCGAGAAGTCGGGCGAACTGGATATCGGCCAGGGCGCGGTCGTCTGCGACGGCCTGGTGCTGGCCGTGGAGGCCCAGGAGGGCACGGACGCCATGCTGATGCGCGTCGCCAGCCTGCCCGCCGACCTGCGCGGCTCGGCCTCCGTCCGCAAGGGGGCGCTGGGCAAGGCGCCCAAGCCGATCCAGGACCTGCGCGTCGACATGCCGGTCATGGGCGCGCACACCATCGAGATGGCCGCCGCCGCCGGTCTGGCGGGCGTCGGCGGGGTGGCGGGCAAGCTGATCGTCATCGACCGTCCGTCCCTGATCGAGGCCGCCGACCGGCTGGGGCTCTATGTCTGGGGCGAGGACCGATGAGCCGTCCGCTGAAGATCATGCTGGTCGCCGCCGAGGCGTCTGGAGACGCGCTGGGCGCCGGTCTGGCGCAGGCGCTGAAGACCCGGCTGGGCGACGACGTGACCTTCGTCGGCGTCGGCGGGCCCAAGATGGCCGCCGAGGGGGTGCAAAGCCCGTTCGACATCGCCGAACTGTCCATCCTGGGCTGGATCGAGGGGCTGAAGGCCTATGGCGTGGTCAAGCGCCGCGTGACCGACACCGTGGCCCATGCCGTGGCGGAGAAGCCCGACGCGGTCGTGCTGATCGACAGCTGGGGCTTCACCATCCGGGTGGCCAAGACGCTGAAAGAGGCGCTGCCGGGCGTGCCCCTGATCAAATACGTCGGGCCGCAGGTCTGGGCCTCGCGGCCTGGCCGGGCCAAGACCCTGGCGCAGTCCGTGGATCACCTGCTGGCGCTGTACGCCTTTGACGCGCCGTGGTTCGAGCGCGAGGGGCTGGCGACGACGGTCGTCGGCTCGCAGGCCCTGCATGTGGACATGAGCGCGGCGGACCCCGCCGCCTTCCGCGCCCGCCGGGGCATTGCGCCGGACGCCGACCTGCTGCTGGTCCTGCCGGGCAGCCGCCCGTCCGAGATCCGGCTGATGACGCCTGTCTATGAGGGCGCGGTGGGGCGGCTGAAGCGCCAGAATCCGGCGCTGGAAGTCGCCGTGGTCGCCGCCGGCACCGTCGCCGAGGACGTGACCGGACGGATCGCCGCCTGGCCCTTCCGCGTGCACCTGGTGTCCGAGGCCGAGAAGTACGATGCGATGAAGGCCGCCACGGTGGCGCTGGCGACCAGCGGCACGGTCTCGACCGAGCTGGCGCTGGCCGGCGCGCCGATGGTGATCGGCTATCGCTTCCAGCCGCTCAGCTACGCGATCATGAAGCCCTTCTTCACGGGCAAGTACGCGACCCTGTTCAATCACGCGGCGGACGAGGAGATCGCCCGCGAGCTGATCCAGAACGACGCCACGCCGGAGAAGGTCGCCGCAGAGGTGGAGCGGCTGCTGGCCGATCCCGAGGCGCGCCGGACGCAGGCCGAGCGGCAGACGGCGGCGTTGGATCTGATGGGTCGCAATGCACCGGACCCGTCCAGCCTGGCGGCTGATGCGGTGCTGCGAGTCATCGCGGCCAGGGCGGGGCGCTGAGACCGTGTCGCCGGCGCCCCTGATCCTGATCCCGGGGCTGCTGAACGATGCGGACCTGTGGCGGGATCAGGTCGCCGCCCTGTCGCCGCGCTTCGACGTGCGGGTCGCGGACATCACCCGGGGCGAGACGATGGCGGCGCTGGTCGAGGCCGTCTTCGCGCTGGCCGAGGGACCGGTCGCGGTCGCGGGCTTCTCGATGGGCGGCTATGTGGCCCAGGCCATGCTGATGCACCGTCCGGAGCGGATCGAGCGGCTGGCCCTGCTGGACACCGGGATTCGTCCCGACACGCCCGAGCGCGCCGCCGAGCGGGCGACGCAGACCCGGTTGGCGACGGCGTCCGGCCGATTTGTCGGGATCGGAGACCGGCTGCTGAGGACCTATATGGCCCCCGACCACGTCGCGAACCCGGACATGGCCGAGCGGGTCAAGGCGATGACCCAGCGGCTGGGGGCCGAGGTCTTCATCCGCCAGAGCGCCATCGTTCGCGGGGACGGCGAGGCGGCGCTGCGGGCGTATCGCGGGCCGACGCTGGTGTTGTGCGGGGAGGTGGACCAGATCACCCCGCCGGCGGGTCACCGCGAGATCGTCGGGCTGGTCCCGGACGCCGAACTGGTCATCGCGCCGGGTTGCGGCCACCTGACGCCGATCGAGGCGCCGGAGCTGGTCAGCGGGGCGCTGGCCCACTGGATGGAGCGCTGAGCATGGCGCGCGCCCTCAGCCCCCGCCGGGCGGCCGAGGTGCGCGCCGCCGTGCAGATGGCGGTCGGGGCCGCCGCGGCCTTCTATCTGGCCACCGCGCTGGGCTTGCCGCATCCCTACTGGAGCGTGATCTCGGCCATCGTGGTCATCCAGACCAGCGTCGGCGGCGGGGTGGTGGCCGTGGCGCGCGACCGGGCCGTCGGCACCATCGTCGGGGCCCTGGTCGGTGGAGCGGTGGCCTTCGTGCGGCCCGAGGGCGTCAGCGCCATGGTCGGAGCCCTGGCCCTGTCGACGGCGGGCCTGGCCTTCTTCGCGGCCGGGCGGCCCTGGCTGAAGATCGCGCCGGTGACGGCCGCCATCGTCATCGCGGGCGGCGCGGGGCCCGAGGGGCCCGCCTCGCTGGCGCTGGACCGGGTGATGGAGATCCTGACCGGCAGCGGGGTCGGCGTCATCGCCATTCTGCTGCTGTTTCCCCGGCATGCGCGCCAGACCTTCCGGCTGCAGGCGCGGGAGGCGGCGGGCAAGGCCGCGGCCCTGCTGGCGCTGGTCATGCGCGGGGACGCCGCCGACGCGGGCGACCTGGCCCGCAGCCACGCGGACATGAAGAAGCGGCTGGATGCGCTGGGTCAGGCGGCGACCAATGTCATCGACCTGCCGGGCAGCCAGAAGGAGACCGCCGACCGCGCGGCCCTGGTGCGGGCCTTCTGGCGGGTGCGCAGCGACATCGTCATCCTGGGGCGCGGCTTCCAGGCCTCCGGGGCGCTGGACCGTCTGGAGCCGTGGATTCACGCCGCCACGGCCGCGGTGGTCCGTCTGGAGGCGCTGTCGCGGGGCGAGGCGGGGGAGCCGCTGGGCGATCCAGACCCGGTCCTGGCGCTGGGCGGCGGCGAGTCCGACGGCGATCTGGCCCGGGGTGCGGCGGCCATCGGCCTGGCCCACATGCACCGCGACCTCGACGACCTGGGCGAACGTTTCCGCGACCTGCGTCTGGTCTAGACGCGGCGGGGCCGAGGCCACATTCTGGTCTGGAGATCGGGGCTTGCTGAGCCCTCGAAGAGGATTGAGCGATGACCCGCCAGAAAGCCCCCAAGAAGAGCGAGACCATCGAGGTGCGCGTGCCCTACGGCGCCAAGACCGCCTTCGCCGAGCGCTGCCGCGAGAACGGCCAGACGGTCAGCGAAGCCGTGCGGGCCTTCATGGAGCGCGAGATCGGCGGCGAGAGGCGGTCGGGGCGGGGCCGGACCCGCCTGTGGCACGCGGTCGCGGCGCTGGCGGCGGGACTGGCCCTGGGCTCCATCGCCGCTCCGTCGCTGGCCCAGAGCGCGCCCGCGTCCCGCGCCGCCTTCGAGCGGCTGGACCGTAACCACGACGGCGTCGTCAGCTATGACGAGTTCCGCCGCTAACGGGTCTAGCGGACCGGCTTGAAGAGCCGTCCGCCGCGCAGGTTCAGCCAGGTCCAGGGCTTGAACAGGCCGGCGCCGGGCTTCCACGACGCGACAACGATCTCGGCCTTGCCGACGATGTTCTCGGCCGGCAGCAGGCCGACGCCGACATCGCCGGGCCAGCGGCTGTCCAGCGAGTTGTCGCGGTTGTCGCCCATCATGAAATACTGGCCCTCGGGCACGACATAGACGCCGGTGTCGTCGCCCGGCAGGCCGGACCCGCGGTCATAGGTGAGGTACTGCCGCCCCTCCGGCGTGGTCTCGCGCACTCGCAGCACCTGGACGCCGGAATCATCCTGGTCCTGGACCAGGTTCAGCGGCGTGCGGGGGATGGCGCTGCCGTTCACGAACACCGTTCCGCCCATGACCTGCACCCGGTCGCCCGGCAGGCCGATGACGCGCTTGACCCAGGTCTGCTGCGGCGCGCTGGGGCGGCGGAAGACGACCACGTCGCCCCGCTCGGCCGTGCGTCCGAACAGGCGGCCGTCCGGCAGCGGCGGGTTGAAGGGCAGGGAGGCCCGGCTCCAGCCGTAGGCGAATTTCGACACCACCACATAGTCGCCGATCACCAGCCCCGGCTCCATCGAGGACGAGGGGATGGTGAAGGGCTGGTACAGGGTCGTCTGGATGGCGGTGGCGGCCAGCAGGCCGATCGCGACCACGCGGACGGTGTCGATCAGTTCGCGGACGGGCCCCTGGGAGGGGCGGAGGGCGGTCTTGGCGTGTTGGGTCATGGGCTCAGCAGACGGCGCCCCACGGGCGGCTTCAACGGCGAAGGCGTCCGGACGCCGGGAAATCGTGTCCGGACAAAGAAAAACGCCGGGGCGCGGGGCCCCGGCGTTTTGTCTGGTCGGGCGTGGATCAGCCGCGGTTTTCGATCGGCACGTAATCGCGCTCGGTCGGGCCGGTGTACAGCTGGCGCGGACGGCCGATCTTCTGGCCCGGGTCGGCCATCATTTCCTGCCACTGGGCGATCCAGCCGACGGTGCGGGCCAGGGCGAACAGCACGGTGAACATCGAGGTCGGGAAGCCCATCGCCGACAGGGTGATGCCCGAATAGAAGTCCACGTTCGGGAACAGCTTGCGCGAGGTGAAGTACTCGTCCTGCAGGGCGACCTTCTCCAGCTCCTTGGCGACGACGAACAGCGGATCGTTCTCGCGGCCCGTGGCGGCCAGCACTTCGTAGGCCGACTGCTGCATGACCTTCGCGCGCGGGTCGTAGTTCTTGTAGACCCGGTGGCCGAAGCCCATCAGCTTGAATTTGCGGTCCTTCACGCCCTGGATGAACTCCGGGATCTTGTCCGGGGTGCCGATCTCCTTGAGCATGTTCAGCGCCTCTTCGTTGGCGCCGCCGTGCGACGGGCCCCACAGGCAGGCGATGCCGGCGGCGATACAGGCGAAGGGATTGGCGCCCGACGAGCCGGCCAGACGGACGGTCGAGGTCGAGGCGTTCTGCTCGTGGTCGGCGTGCAGGGTGAAGATGCGGTCCAT
>NZ_JAHFPF010000123.1:0-4025 GCF_023259385.1 Brevundimonas sp.
CGCGAGACCGCGCCGCCGACGGCCGCGCAGGTGGACCGCGCCCTGGCCGCAGCCGCCGCGCGCGTGGCCGCCGCTGGGGAGCGGCTGACGCAGCCCCGGCGCCGGGTGCTGGAGCTCCTGCTCGCCGCCGGCGCCCCGGCCAAGGCCTATGACCTCGTGGCGAATTTTCACCCCGATCCGCGCGTCGCCAAGCCGGCGACGGTGTATCGGGCGCTGCAGTTCCTGGAGACGCGCGGACTCGTTCGTCGCCTTTCCACCCTCAAATCCTGGGTGGCCTGCGATCCCGGGCAACTCGGGTCGCCGGCGGCCTTCCTGCTGTGCGACTGTTGCGGCTCGTGTCGCCAGATCCCCTCGCCCGACATAGCGCCGCTGAACGCGGCCGCGACGGGGACAGGCTATGTCATCGAGCGGGTCACGCTCGAGGTCCAGGGCCTCTGCGCGGCGTGCCGCCCGCCGCGGCCCGGGCCGCCCACCATCCGGCCGGTGGACGCTGAAGCAGCGCAGCCCGGGCCCTGATCAGGCCCGCTGCGGATCGAGGACGGCCTCGCCCGACCCGTCCGCCGCGACCGCGGCGGCGGTGATCGCGACCGTTTCCGGAACGGCGGCCGGCTCCCTGTTCGGCCGAGGCGAACCGGAGGGATTCAGCCAGGTCTGGACCGGTCGGTCGAAGCCGTAGCGGAACACCGCCGCCGCAACGAAGGCGCCGAGGAAGCCGACGGTCCACAACGTCCATCGGACGCCGGTGGAGGCGCCCTCCTGACCGACCGCCTCCAGGAGGCCGAACCAGACGATGCGGCTCACCTCATTGGTGAGGAACATGGCGAAGGACATCAGCGCAAGGTGCTCGACGAGGCGCGAAGGCCTGCGCACCGGCACGGCCCCCGCCGCCCAGATGATCACCGTCATCAGCCCCAGAGACACAAGGCTGAAGGGGCCGAACGCCTGGAGGCCGGCGAGGACGAAGGCGGCGACGACCCCGATCACCCCGGCCGTGCGCGGCGAGACATAGACGCGGGATCCATAGAACGCCGCCGCGACGCCCACCAGAAAGAGCGGCAGGGCGCGCAGCATGCCGAACCAGAGGGGCAGCCTGTACAGGGGATCGCCCAGCCAAAAGATGGCAGCCTGATTGCCGACCACCAGCAGGCCGATCGCGCCGAGCACGGCCGTCAGGGGCGTCAGGCGCCAGACGGCGCGGCAGATCCAGGGCAGGAGGAGGTAGCAGCCGATGAGAGCCGACAAGGTCCAGGTCGGCGCGTTCCAGCCCTGGCCGCCGGGCACGCCCCAGGCTTGAACCAGCAACACCTGGGCGGGCAGTTGCGACCAGTCGAACCATTGCGGATTGCTGGGCGCGACGCCCGCGAGCGCCGCGCCGCCGACGATCGCGACGAGGACGAGGCTGACCATCAGATGGGCGGGAATAACGCGCAGGAGACGCTGGCGTGAATAGGCTCGAATGGACGCCTTGCCGGCCGCCAGCCGGTCTCCGTAGATGCGGGCCAGGACGTAGCCGGAATCGAGAATGAAGAAGTCGGTGAGCAGATAGCCCCGGTCGAACACCGGATGCAGCTGCCCCAGAGGCACCGGCGCGGCCTCGCGGAAATGGTAGAGGATGATCATCGCGCCGACGATGAAACGAAGCGCGTCGAGCCAGCCGCCGCGAGCGATGCGCGGCGGCGTCGGGCCGGTCAGAGCGGTCGGCGCGCGGCTCATGCCTGACCCTACGCCGGGCGCAGGCAAGAAAAGGTTACCGGGCCCGACCCGGACAGACATGTGCGGCCGCGGGAAGCGTTGCCTTTTGGGTTCTGAACTTTACACAGTACCCCGTCCCTGGAGCCCGCCCATGCATCAGACCGCCGCGCCCGATCTCTTCCGCGTCCAAAGAATCCGCAAGGGCGTCCTGCTGATCGGGATCGTCGCCGCCATCGGACTCGCGGGCGTGAGCCGAACACTGGGGGGCCACACGCCGTTTCACGAATATCTCGAGGATTTCGGCCTGGCCGCGATCGCCGTCTGCATCGTCGGCCGTGCGTGGTGTTCCCTCTATATCGGCGGCCGCAAGAAGGCGGAGATCGTCGACTGCGGACCTTATTCGATCAGCCGCAACCCGCTTTACCTGTTCAGTTTCATGGGTGCGTTCGGCATTGGCGCGCGCACCGGCTCCATCGCCCTGGCCTGTGCCTGTCTGCTGATCGCAGTGATCGTGTTCCAGGCGACCGTGAACCGGGAGGAACGCTGGCTTCGCGCGACCTTTGGTGAGATCTACGCGGCCTATGAAGCCAGCACGCCACGCTTCTGGCCGAACTTCTCCCGGTGGCGCGACCCGGAAACCCTGGAAGTCCGGCCCGGTTTCTTCCTGACCACGCTTCGGGACGGCCTCGTCTTCCTGCTGGCCGTCCCGGTCTTTGAATCGGTGGAATACGCCCAGACCGCCGGCTGGCTCGCGGCCCTGATCCGCCTGCCGTGATCCCAGCGCACGCGTCTCGCGCCGCCTCTCCACGAGGCGCGCCCGCCGGCCGCGGGAAGCGGCCGGCGGGCTGGGCGCGGCCGGAGCCCGCCTGAGCCTATCGCGCCGGCGGAAGGAGACCGGAGATCAGGCCGGACAGTCCTTCCAGGCTGCTGTCTTCGGCGAGCCGGCCGTTGACCAGAAACATCGGGGTTCCGGTGACGCCGCCCGCCACCGCCGCCTCTACGCCGGCGTTCAGGGCAGACTGGGTGGCCGCGTCGTTCATGCAGGTTTGCAACTCGGCCGCTGGCCGCCCGGCTTTCGCCGCGCCCTGACTCAGCCAGACGTTCGGGTCGCCGCCGGCGCGCAAGGCCGGCTGACCGTCCATCAGCGCCTGGGCCACGTCGAAGTACGCCTCCGGGACCGCGCAGCGCGCCATGGCCGCCGCGGGGACGGAGAGTCCCTCGGGCGACGTCGGCAGATCGCGGAACACCAGCCTCACCTGGCCCGTGTCGATGAAGCGGGCCTTCAGGGCCGGGAGCACGGTCTGGTGCCACGCGGCGCAGTGCGGACAGGTGAAGGAGGCGTATTCGATCACCGTGACCGGCGCGTCGGACCGGCCCAGAACGCGGTCCTGGGTCTGCACGACCGCAAGCGCCGCCCGCGCCTGTTCGGGCGCGGCTTGCGCCCAGGCCGCCGGCGCCGCGAACACCAGCAGGCCAAACGCGATCAGAACGGGACGAATGGTCATGGGCTCAGCCCTCCAGCAGGGGATCAATGGCGGCGGAGAGCGCCTCCAGCGACGAGTCGGCGAGCTTCTCGCCATTGACGAAGAACGTCGGCGTGCCGGTCACGCCCGCGTCGAGCCCGGCCTTGATGCGCTGGTCCATGGCGGCGATGGCCTCGGGGTCGCTGATGCAGGCCTTGAACTGCTGGTCGTTGAGACCGGCGGAGGTCGCGATCCGCTGGAGGCTCTGGCTGGGCGGCGTGCCGGCCTGCCACTCCGCCTGACTGGCCATGACGTCGTCGATCACGTCGAAATACTGCCCCTCGCCGGCGCAGCGCGCGATCAGGAACCCGGCGACGGCGACCGCCTGGGGCGCGGTGGGGAACTCGCGAAAGACATACCGGACCTTGTTGGTGTCGACGTATTTCGCCTTGAACTGAGGCCAGACCTCCTTCTGCCAGGCGGCGCAGTGACCGCAGGTCACCGAGGCATATTCGACCACGGTGACCTTGGCGCCCTCGGCGGCGCCGAGGGCCATGTCGCCTTGCGCAGGCGTGATCCCGGCGGAATCGCCGCAGGCGGACAGGGGCAGGGTCAGGGCGGCCGCGGTTGCGGTCAGGCCGAGCGCGCGCCGGCTGAGGCCCGACGACAGGACGGCTTTCAGCTTGAGCATTGTTTGTCTCCTCAAGGACAGGGTCGGGGCCGGCGATCCAGCACGACCCGATGATGGGAACTTGCCCCACGCGGCGAACCTGCCGCGGCAGGGGCGTCCGGGAGCGAAAGACGCCGCCCTCGCGGGGAGCGTCCATTATCCGCGGGTCAGAGACGGGGCGGCGGGTCTTCGGCGTCGGT
>NZ_JAHFPF010000123.1:4047-10041 GCF_023259385.1 Brevundimonas sp.
GGCCGTAGCGCGTCTCGCGCGGTCTGGCGGGGATCAAAGGGTCGGGCCCCGCCGGCGGGAGGGTCTGGCAATGGATGACGCAGGATCGGAGGCAATGCGGATCAGCGGCTTCCGGAGCCGGCGCGACAGGAGCGGACGCCTCCGCGCTCGCGCCGATCCGATCACAGGCCGAGGCGGTCTCCCTTGCGGTCGCCGCACCGGAGGCGAACAGCACCGCGAAAACCGCCAGGACGACGGCGCCGGCGAGGACCAGGCGGCGATGAACGTTCATCCCGCATCCATACGCTCTCGTCGCGCGGAATGTTACGCCCTTTCGGCCGCCTCGCCTGCCCGGTCCAACGGTCTGGCGCGCGGCCGCGGTCATGCGGCGGCGCGACCGGGCGTCGCGGCAGGACGGCGCTCGCCGCCGGCGGCGAGGATGCGGTCGATCCGGGCTTTTTCGACGCGGAAGGCGGCGAGGTCGGAGGCGGCCAGACCGGGACGACGATTCGACGTGACGCCTGCCGGGTCCACCCGCTGGCCCCGTTTCCAGACTTCGTAGTGCAGATGCGGCCCCGTCGATGCGCCTGTCGAGCCCACGTAGGCGACGACCTCGCCCTGGCTCACTCTCTGTCCCGCGCGCAGTCCGGGCGCGAATCGGGACAGGTGCGCATAGCCCGACTCCAGGCCGCTGGGATGCCGGATGCGAACCCAGTTGCCGTAACCACCCCAGCGCCGGGCCTCGACCACGACGCCGTCGGCGGGGGCGCGCACGGGCGTTCCCATGCCAGCGGCGAGATCGGCGCCTTCATGTCTCTTGCCGATGCCCGAGATCGGATGGCGCCGCGGTCCGAAGGCGGAACTGACCCGCATCCTGTCCAGCGGCGCGCGCATGACATCGGTCCGCACATTCACGCCGGCGGCGTCGAAATAACCCGCCTCGCGCGCGCCCACCGGCTTGAACCGATAGAGGGCCCGGCCCTTCATCGCGACATACAGCAGCTCGCCCGCATCGATCGTGCGGCCGCCATCCGTGACCGTCCGGTCGAACGCCAGGGCGAAGCGGTCGCCGGCCTTCACGCCACCAGGGGTCCCGATCAGTTCCGCCACGGCGCGAGAAACCTGAGCACTGGCGCCCGTCGCGCGAAGGGACGACGCCAGGGATCCCTCGACCTCGCCCTTGGCGACCCGTGTCTCCTGCATGACGGTTTCGTCGAGCGACCGAAGGCGCAGCGCACCGTCGAACGTCCGCGAGACTGTCAGTTGGCTCACCGGGCCGGTTCGCAGCGTCAGACCGATGAGATGACGATCGCCGCGCGGGGTGCGATGCCGCGAGATGGCCGTCTCGAAACGTTGACCGGGCCGGAGGTCGCGGACATCCAACGCGCGCCCGAGGGCGTCGACCAGCGTTCGCGTTTCTCCCGCTCCGATCCCTGTGCGCTGCACCGCCTGTTCGAACGTCTCACCCTTGCGGATTTCCACGGGAACCGATTCCGGAATCGTCAGTCCGGCGGGCGCACCCGCGCTCGCCAGGGCCTCGGCCTCGAGAATCCTTGCCTGTGCGGGCGACAGCGCGACCGCGGCCTGGGCCTCGGCCTTCACCGGCGGCTGGACCCGTCCCGCCAACAGCGCCACGGTCATGGCCGCCGCGGCGGTCAGGAGTTGCGGCGCGAAGCGCGCTGGCCGAGTGCGGGGATCGAATTGCGACATGGATTCCAGGGCGGCGGCGACGCGGCGACGCGTCCGGAAACTTGCAGGGCCGGGGCTCCGAGGCGCAGCGCGCGCGATCAGCGCAACTCCATCGCGGCCTGACCGAGCCAACCCCAAACAATATTGCCCCGGACCGCTTGTCATTCAAGCACTTGCAGGTGCAGGGCCGGGGGCCACATCGTCGCACCATGCGTCCTCGGCGGCCGCCCTGCACCGTTTTCCGGCCACGGGCGTCAGGATCTGACGTCCGTTTGCGCGGCGTCCTCGTGGCGCGCAAGCAAGATCCTCATCCGGATGATCTCGGCTTCCTGGGCGGCGATGATCTCGCGGGCGAGGCTTTGCACGTCCGGGGCCTCGCCGTGCTCGACGGCGATCTTGGCCATGGCTATGGCGCCTTCATGGTGCGCGATCATGCCGCGAAGGAAATCAACGTCGGCGTCGCCCGTATAGGCGATGGCCATCCCCCGGTGCATCCGGTCGCTCGCGTCCCGATAGGCCTGGGTCGAGGGAGCCTCCCCCGGCGTCGCGCCCTGGGGCGGATGAGCAGCGACATCCCGGGCGGATGATGAGGGGGGCGCCGCCTCTGACGCAGGCCGCGACCGTCCCGACACCATGCCAAAGGCGAAGGCGGACAGCGCGAGGAAGATTGCGATGACGGAAAGCCATCCGATCCGCTTCATGACGTTTTTCCCTTCGGCTCTGGATCTGCGGCGGCGGCCACGCGGTCCAGGGAGCCGGCGCGGCGGGTCGGGTCGCGGTAGCCGAGGAGCCGGAGGGCATTGAAAACGACCAGAAGGGTCGAGCCCTCGTGCATCGCCACGGCGGGTCCGATGCCAAGTCCGAAGATGGTGGCGGGCACGAGGAAGGCCACCACCCCAAGGCTGACGACGAGGTTCTGCAGGATGATGCCGCGGGTCCTGCGGCTCAGACCCACGGCGAACGGCAACTGCGCCAGATCGTCGGACATCAGGGCGACGTCGGCGGTCTCCAGGGCGACATCGGAACCGGCCGCGCCCATGGCGATGCCCACGGTTGCCGTAGCCATGGCGGGGGCGTCGTTCACGCCGTCCCCGACCATGGCGATCTTGCCTTCGGCGCGCAGTCGTTTGATGGCCTCCACCTTGTCCTCAGGCATGAGGTCGCCCCAGGCTTCGGACAGGCCGACCTGGCTGGCGATCGCCTGGGCCGCCTTCTGGTGGTCTCCGGAGATCATGATCATCCGCGACACGCCCAGGGCGCGCAGGGCCTCCAGCGTGGTGCGCGCCGCCGCTCTGGGCGTGTCCAGCAGGCCGATCACGCCAAGATCGCGTTCGCCCCGGCGCACGACCATCAACGTGCGGCCCTCCAGCCGGAGCCGCGTCACGGCCGCCTCCGCCTCCTTGCCGAGGGGAGCAACGCCGTCGACGCCGAACATCTCGGGCTTGCCTATGAGGATCGTCGCGCGCTCGAGCTGAGCGGTCACCCCCTTCCCGGTGAGGCTCTTCAACTCCGACGCCGCAGGGATCGCCGCGCCCTTGAGACGCTCCACGCCGTCGCGCACGATGGCTTCCGCCAGGGGATGGTCGCTCAGCCGTTCTACGGCGACGGCGGTCATCAGCACATCCGTTTCGCTAGCGCCGCCCAAGGGCACGATGTCCGTGATGCGGGGCCGCCCTTCCGTCAGGGTGCCGGTCTTGTCGAAGGCGATGGCGTTGAGCGAGCCGAGGTTCTCAAGCGGCGCGCCGCCCTTGATCAGGACGCCCGCCCGGGCCGCCCGCGCAACGCCGGAGAGGACGGCGCTGGGCGTGGCGATGGCCAAGGCGCACGGGCTGGCCGCCACCAGCACCGCCATGGCCCGGTAGAAGCTGTCGCGGAACGGCTCGTCGACCACGACCCAGGCGAAGAGCAGGACGAAGGCGAGGCCGAGGACCAGGGGAACGAAGATGCGTTCGAAGCGGTCGGTGAACCGCTGGGTCGGGGATTTCTGGGTCTCCGCCTCGCTGACCATGCGAACGACCTTGGCCAGGGTCGTGTCGGTGGACTTGCGCGTCGTCTCGATTTCGATCGAGCCTGCTCCATTGATGGTGCCGGCGAAGACGATGGAGGCAGAGCCGATCTGGGCGGGTCGCGCCCGGGCCGCAGCGGCGTCGGGGACCGGCTGCTTATCGACCGGCATGCTTTCGCCGGTGACCGGGGCCTGATTGATGCTGGTCGCCCCGACCACAACGAACCCGTCCGCCGGCAGCCTCTCGTTTGGCCGGACGACGACCGTGTCGCCGACATTGACCGCCTCGACCGGCACTTCCACAACCTTGTCGCCGCGGCGTACATGGGCCGTGCGGGGCGTGAGGTCGGCCAGGGCCTCGATCGCGCGTTTTGCGCGACCCATGGCGTAGTTCTCAAGTGCGTGGCCGATGCTGAACAGGAAGAGGAGCAGCGCGCCCTCCGCCCATGCTCCCAGCGCCGCCGCGCCGGCGGCGGCCACAAGCATCAGCGTGTCGATCTCGAAGCGCTTGTTGCGCAGGTTTTCGAAAGCCTCACGGACCGTGAAGAAGCCGCCGAAGCCATAGGCGACCACATAGAGAGCCAGGGCCAGCCAGACCGGGACGCCGGGCGCGAGTTGTTCGAGGCCGAAGCCCAGGGCCAGGGCCGCGCCGCTCGCCAGGGCGAAGATCACCTCCGTGTTCGACCCGAACACCCCGCCATGCGCATGGGCGTCGGCCCCCGCCTTTTCACTCGCATGGTCATGGCCGTCGCCGGCTTGATGATCAGTATCGGACGAACTCATCGGACCGCTTCCTCGTTGTCTTCGGTGCGCGCATCTCGCAGGATTTCCACCCCGCCCTCGACTGCGATGGCGCCTGCACGGACGTCGAAATTCACGCTCTCCGCGACCGGTGCAAACAGCGGACCCGCGCGGCCGCGACAGGATCGGCCCTGCCGGCGGCGGTGGGGAAAGCCTGACGTCCCGGCAGCGCGCATCCTGGCGCCGCCGGAGAGAACTCACGATGAGGATCCTGCGCTGACGATCAGCGATGTCCTTTTTCGGCATCGCCCGTTCCTCGTGCATCCCTGGCCCCGCCTTCTTCGATCTGCACTGTGGCGTGATCGATGCCATGGACAGCCTTCAGCTGTTCAAGAACGCCCAGGCGCACCGTTTCAAAGACCTGACCCTCCGTCAGCGACACGTGGACGGACCCGTTCACATCGTCGCTGCCGGTTCCCCACAGGTGAAGGTCGTGAACCTCGGCCACCCCGGGCACGCCGGCGATGGTCGCTCGCACGGCTGGAAGCGACAGTCCCTTGGGCACGCCCTCAAGCAGGATATGCGTCGTGTTTCTCAGCAGGACCCAGGTCCGCGGCAGGACCCACAGCCCGATCCCGATAGCCACGACAGGGTCAACCCAGGTCCAGCCCATCAGCATGATCAGGACGGCTCCCCCGATCACGCCAACGGAGCCCAGCATATCGGCCCAGACCTCCAGATAGGCGCCTTTCATGTTCAGGCTTTTCGCGGCGCCGGACGCCAGCAGGCGCATGGAGATCAGGTTCACCACAAGGCCGAGCGACGCCACCGCCAGCATCCCGAAAGAGCCCACCGGCTCAGGGTTCAGGAGACGCAGCACCCCTTCATAGAGGACGTACCCCGCTACGAGGAATAGCAGCACCGCGTTGAAGGCAGCGGCGAGGATCTCGAAGCGACGGTATCCGAATGTGCGAAGATCGTCGGCTGGCCGCTCCCCGATCTTGATGGCGGCAAGCGCGATGGCCAGCGCAGCGACGTCGGTGAGCATATGCGCTGCGTCCGAGAGCAGGGCGAGGCTCTTGAACACCACCGCGCCCACCACTTCGGCGACAAGAAACGTCCCCGTCAGGACCAGGGCCCAGGTCAGCCGTCGGCTGCTGGCCCCTGCGCCATGTTCGTGACCTTTGCTCATGCCTCGTCTCCATGAGAATGGCTGTGATCGTGGGTTTTCCCGGCGTGGGCCCTGACCGATGCGGGGTCGCTGCTGGCGACGCCTGTGCAAGGTTCAAGCGTGGCGTGGGCGATCGCGAAGTCGCTTTTCAGCATCGCGCGAATGCGGGTCTTGATCTCTTCGAACGCCTTCATCGATCCCGTGTCGGGGACGATGTGCGCCTCCAGCGACCGCGTGTGTTCGTCGAGGCTCCAGACGTGAACATGGTGGAGACTCTTGACGCCGGAAACAGCGGCGACAGCAGCAACGATCCGATCATATTCCAGGTCGTCGGGCGTCGCGCCCATCAGGATGCGGATGGTGCGGGGCAGGAGCGAAAAGCCTTGCCAGAGCACATAGGCGGAGATCA
>NZ_JAHFPF010000340.1 GCF_023259385.1 Brevundimonas sp.
ATCTCGTCCGAAACAAGCGCCGCCAGGTTCGTGAGGATCGCCCTCTGGCTGTCATCAAGCGTGCGCGGACGTGTGTCGATGACACACAGGGACCCGAGGGTGAAACCGTCGGGATCGACCACAGGGCATCCAGCATAGAAGCGGAAGTTCGGGGCGTCCGCGACAGCCGGGTTGTCGGAGAAGCGAGGGTCGGCGGACAGATCCTCTGAAATCATGCAGCTGTTCTGCAGGATGGTGTGATTGCAGAACGCCCAGCTTCTCGGCGTGTCGGCCATCTCCAGCCCATGCCGCGACTTGAACCACTGCCGCGTCGGCGTCAGCAGGGTGATCAGCGAGATGGGCATGCCGAGCGTCTGCGCCGCCAGCCATGTCAGTCGGTCAAAGGCGTCCTCGGGCGGAGTATCGACGAGGCCGGAGCGTTCAAGAGCGAGTAGACGCTGCGCCTCATTGCCGGGAAGGGGAAACAAGGAGGTCGCCTCCAGACCCTCGCCCGGCTGAGCAGGTCCCCTTACGGCCGCCTCGGCCGCCTCGGCCAGATCGTCGATGTCGTCGATGAACCGAACCCGGCCCGCTCCTTGGGACGCGTCGACGACAGTCTGGCGGCCTTCAGGGCCGACAACCAGTATGACGGTGTGTTGCAGGGCGACATCGGAGCCCAGCGCATGGAGCACGCCATCAGCGACGGCGAACGACTCTGCGTCGATGACCACGGCCGCCGGCGAGCGGCCGCCTATGTCCAACAAGGCGGTGAAAGGCTCGGGATAGGTTTCGACAAAGCAGGAAGGCGCGCTCTCAAGCGCGGCCTTGAACTGCGGCAACCGTTCGGGCCGCGCAATGACGATGACCCTGGCCGAGGCCGGCGTGGCCGGGAGTTCCTGACCCTTGACGAGCGCCACGACGTCGCTCCGGTAAACCCGCCGATGGCCGCCGGGCGTCTTCCACGAAGGGATCGATCCGCCCTCGATCAGCAACTGGGCGGTTCTGACCGACACGCCGAGAATCTTCGCGGCGTCCGTGGTGGTCACGATCTCCTTCTCGGCGGCGTCCATGGTCTCTCCTGCGGCTGATCGCGGTCTCGCGTCAATATGGAGGCGCGCTCCCGCTCCGCCACACCTCCGCCAGAATCTGATGCATTTGATGAAATTGGTAGATTTGATACCTAAATCGTCAATGTGGAGATGTGAGAATGTCGGATGGACTGCAAACCTATAAGGGGGAGTTCGCGGCCCGCGTCGCGGCCAATCAGGCTCAGCGGCTGGCGAACCTTCGGAAAACATACGATTTCATCGTCTGTGGCGCGGGCAGTTCGGGCTCGGTCCTCGCTCGACGACTGGCGGAAAATCCGGCTGTCCATGTGCTGCTGATCGAGGCCGGCGGGAGTGATGATCGGCCGAGCGTCATGGAGCCGGCCGCCTGGCCGACCAACCTGGGCAGCGAGACAGACTGGGGGTTTGTGGCCGAGCCAAATCCCGAGCTGAACGGACGGGCCATGCCGATGTCCATGGGCAAGGTTCTGGGCGGCGGTTCAAGCATCAACGTCGGCGTCTGGGCGCGCGGCCACCGCAGCGACTGGGACTATTTCGCCCAGGAGAGCGGCGACGAGTCCTGGGGGTATGAATCCGTTCTCGGCCTCTACCTTGAGATTGAGAACTGGCAGGGTGCGCCCGATCCCCTGTATCGGGGCACGGGCGGGCCAGTCTTTGTGCAGCCGACGCCCGATCCGGGGCCGGCGGCTCTGGCGATGCTGGACGCCGCGCTCGAGCTCGGCATACCCACTTACGATAGTCCGAACGGCCAGATGATGGAGGGGGACGGCGGTTGCGCCATCTCCGACGTCCTGACGCGGAACGGCAAACGGCATTCCATCTTCCGCGCCTTTACCTATCCCTACCTGGACCGGCCCAATCTGACGCTCCTGACCCGCACCCAGGTGAACCGGGTGATCGTTCAGAACGGTCGCGCGGTCGGGGTCGAGGCGGTGCGGGACGGGGTGGTCGAACGGTTTGACGCCGCCCATGAGGTCATTCTGTCGCTCGGCGCCATCATGACGCCGACCGTCCTGATGCGTTCCGGGATCGGCGACGAGGACGATTTGCGCGCCGCAGACATCAAGGTCCTTCATCATCTGCCCGGCGTAGGCCGCAACCTGCAGGACCATGTGTCCTTCGGCTGTATCTGGGAATACCGCGAGCCGATCGCGCCGCGGAACAGCGGCAGCGAGGCGACCCTCTACTGGAAGTCCGACCCCGCCCTGAGCGAACCAGACTTGCTGTTCTGTCAGGTCGAGTTCCCGGTGCCGAGCCCCGAAACTGCTGGCCTTGGCGTCCCGGAGCACGGTTGGACCATGTTCGCCGGTCTCGCCCACCCCAAGAGCCGCGGTCGGGTTCGCCTGTCGAGCGGGGATCTCCTGTCCCTGCCGCGCATCGAACTCAACACCTTCAGCCATCCGGACGATCTCCGCGCTGCGGTCGCCTGCGTCCAGCTGTGCCGCGATCTGGGCAACACCCGGGCCTTTGAGCCGCTGGTCGCGCGTGAAGCCATGCCCGGCCCGTTGGGGCAGGCGGACATGGAGCGTTACGTTCGAGACGCGGCGGTGACCTACTGGCACCAGACGTGTTCGGCCAAGATGGGGCGGGACGCGCTGTCCGTCGTGGACGGCAGTCTGCGCGTCTATGGTGTCGAGGGGCTGCGCATTGCCGACGGATCGGTGATGCCGCGCGTCGCGACGGGCAACACCATGGCGCCCTGCACGATCATCGGTGAGAAGGCCTCC
>NZ_JAHFPF010000124.1 GCF_023259385.1 Brevundimonas sp.
TACCACGCCGAACGCAGCAAGCGCGGCCGCAACACCTGGGTCGAGGCCTACAAGGACGCCCTGCTGAACGAGGCGGTTTGAGCCTCAGGCGCTGACGGCCTGGCTGGGCGTCACCAGCATGTTCGACAGTTTCTCGGCCAATTCCGCCTGTTCGAACGGCTTGAGGATCAGTCTGTCTTCCGGCGCCGAGGCGAGGGCGTCGGCGTCGGCGTAGCCGGTGGCGAACAGGATCGGCACGCCGGGGCGGCGGCTCTGCATCTCCCGGGCGAGGTCCGCGCCGTTGAGGCCGGGCATGGCGAAGTCCAGAACCACGGCGTCGATGTCCTCGCGATGCTCGAAAATCTCCAGCGCCGCGCCGCCGCTGCCCGCTTCGATGGCGGTGTAGCCGAGGTCTTCCAGATAGCCCGAGGTCACCTCGCGCACGGCCTCGTCGTCATCGACGACCAGAATAACGACGTGGTCAGCGTGGGCCGCGGTCAGGTCCAGGTATCGGGACACGTGGGGGACGGGCGCGGAATCGGCGCGTGGCAGGAAGATCTTGATGGTCGTGCCTTGGCCCACCGCCGTCTCGATGGCGACGCCGCCGCCGGACTGTTTGGCGAGACCGAAGACCTGACTGAGCCCCAGGCCCGAACCCTTTCCGACGTCCTTGGTCGTGAAAAAGGGCTCGAACGCCCGGGCCAGCACCTCGTCGGTCATGCCGGAGCCGTTGTCGGTCACCGAGACCATGACGAACTGTCCCGCCGGGGGCGCTTCCGGAGATGTCGAGGCGGTGGTCTCCACATTCTCCGTCCGGATCAGCAGGGTGCCGCCGACATTCATGGCGTCGCGGGCGTTGATGGCCAGGTTCAGGATCACCAGCTCAAGCTGGGTCGGGTCGATCATGGCCGGCCACAGGCTGTCGGCCAGCTCGGGCTCGAGGATCTGGACGCTGCCGCCGATGGTGCTCTGGAGCAGGTCCCTCATGCTCCGGACCGTGTCGTTGAGATCGACGGCGCGAGGCTCAAGCTTCTGGCGGCGCGAGAAGGCCAGCATCTGCGCGGTCAGTCGGGCGCCGCGCCGGGACGCCTCGCCCATCATGTCCAGGCGACGGATCAGGGCTGGATCGCTGACCCGTTTTTGCATCTGCTCCACATTGCCGATGACGACGGTCAGCAGGTTGTTGAAGTCGTGGGCGACGCCCGAGGTCAGCTGGCCGACGGCTTCCAGCCGTTGCGCCTGACGCAGGGCGGTCTCGACCTTTTCGCGCTCCGTGATCTGCGAGGCCAGTTGCCGGTTCGCCGCCTCGAGTTCGGCCGTGCGTTCAGCGACCCGGCGCTCCAGCAAGGATTCGCCCTGCCGAATGGCGGCGATAAGCTCGCGCGCCTCATACTGTCTCAGTCGCCCTCGCAGCGCGGTACGCACGGCGCTGACGAGGGTGGTGGGGTGGAAGGGGCGCTCCAGAAAGCTGACGTTGCCGAGCGCCTCCGACAATCGCCGGGCCGCCGGATTGCGCTCGACGCTGCCGCCCCGCTGGGTCAGCAGCAGGAAGGGAAAGTCCGACCACGAAGGTTGCCGGTCGACCCAGTTGGACAGCGGGGCGATGTCGCTGTTGCGCAGGGCCTCATCGGCGATGACCGCCAGGCCCGCGCCTTCCTCCATGCGCTGCTGAAGCGTCGCGAGATCGGGACAGGCGACGGCCGGCACTCCGGCCTCTTCCAGGATCGCGGCGGCGATGGCCCCGTCGCGCCCGTTGGGCGCGAGCACCAGGGCTCTTTGGGAAAGGTCGCCGCCACCACTCATGCAGCGGATTCGCCCAGCAGGCCGCTGCCCTGACCCACGAAGTTCGGCACACCCCGCAACACCCCCTGGAACCCGGTCAGGGGTTCGCCCAGGGTCAGTCCGTCTTCGCCGATATTGTACTCGCGAATGGTCTTCTCGTGGCGGCCGGACCGTTTCTTGATGACCGAGACCGCGCGGCGGACATTGCCCAAGGCTTCGAAATAACGAAGCAGGATTACCGTGTCGGCGAGGTAGGTGACGTCGACCGGCGCCTTCATTTCCCCCACCAGCCCGTGCTGGGCGACGGTCAGGAAGGTCGAGGCGCCCTGGCGGTTGAGATACTGCAGCAGCTCGTGGATGTGCAGGACCAGGAACTGCTCCTGCGGCATGGCCGCCTGATAGCCGTTCAGGCTGTCGATCACGACGGTCTGGATCTGCTGGTCCGACACGCAACGCCGGACCCGGGCGGCGAATTCGCCCGGCGAGAGCTCGGCCGCGTCGATCTGCTCGATGATCAGCCGGCCCTCATCGCGCATGACTTCAAGTTCGATGCCTAGCTGCTTCATCCGGTCGAACAGAAGGCCCAGTTCCTCGTCGAAGATGAACAGGGCGGCGCGCTCGCCACGATGGACTGCGGCCATGGCGAAGTTGATCGCGAAGAGGGATTTTCCGGTGCCGGCGGGGCCGAGAATCAAGGCGCTGGACCCCCGTTCCACCCCGCCGCCCAGAAGCGCATCGAGTTCGGTGACGCCGCTGGACACCGGCGTGCGGTCGAAGGTGGTGCGATGCTCGGACGCGATGATGCGCGGATAGACCTCGAGCCCGCCGGTCTTGATGGTGAAGTCGTGGTAGCCGCCCCGGAAGCGTCGGCCGCGATATTTGATGACCCGGACCCGGCGGCGCTCGGCGCCGTATTCGGGGGCCAGTTCCTGCAGCTGGATCACGCCGTGCGCCACGCTGTGCACTGTCTTGTCATTGATCTCGGTGGTCAGGTCATCGAGCAGCAGAACGGTGGCGCTGTTCTTGGCGAAGTAGTGCTTCAACGCCAGGACCTGGCGGCGGTAGCGAAGCGAGCTTTGCGCCAGCAGCCGGATTTCCGAGAGACTGTCGATCACTACGCGCCGGGGCTTCCTGGCCTCCACGGCTTCGAAGATCATCCGGGTGGTCTCGCCCAGTTCCAGGTCGGACGAATAGAGCAGGCTCTGCTGCTGCTGCTCGTCGAGAAGGCTCTCGGGCGGCACGAGTTCGAAAATGTCCATGCCGTCCAGCGACCAGCCGTGCGAACGCGCGGTCGCGCGGAGCTCATCCTCCGTTTCGGACAGGGTGATGTAGAGTACGCCCTCTCCGAGGCGCGCGCCTTCCAGCAGGAAGCTCATGGCTGCGGTGGTCTTGCCGGTGCCCGGCGCGCCTTCGAGCAGGTAGACGCGATCGCGCTCCAGCCCTCCGGCCAGGATGTCGTCGAGGCCCTGAAGGCCGAATGCGGCTTGCGTAGACCCGTCGGCGCTATGGTCGACCATCACTCTCCTCATGAGTTAGCTGGGCCGTAACGCGCCGACGAGGACTTGGTTACATGCGGACGATTTTTGCGAACGTCTTGAAAGTATGGGGGCGATCCCCAAATCGAGTCTGCTGTTTCAACAATCGAAAGGAGGTGTCGAATGTCTCATTGTCTCACGCCGTATACGGCCCGGATGAACGCGACTTACGCCCTCTCGGGGGTTCGCGCCTGATCCAGCCGACAGGCTGAACAATGGAAGGGCCGCTCCGGAAGGGGCGGCCCTTTTTGCTGGCTGGCGGGCGGCCTCCGTCGGCCTGGTGGAAAGTTTCATTGTCCGAATGTAAAAGGTGCTTGACGTCTCCGGAACCTGAGAAGTAAAGGTTGCTTGTCACAAAGACATAGGAGCTTGTCATGACCGGACGCGCCGACCCCTCGGTCGAGACCGTCTTCGCCCTCTGATCCCGACCGGTCGCCGACCGGTTCTCGCCGGCGCCGCATTCCGCGGCCCCGGATGCAGCCTTCCTCAAAAGGATATCGACCATGACTCTCCAGGCCGTTCTGGGGCGCGCCGCCTCGCGCCTTGAATCCACCGCCGCCGGCATCGCCCTGAGCCTGGCCGCCTGCGCCGTGCTGTTCGCCGGCGACGCCCATGCGACCGAGGCGCAGGCCGCCGCTCCGCCGCCCATCGCCCGCGCCGCCGGCGACGGTCCGCCCCTCTGGGTCATTCGCGACGCGGATTCGACCATCTATCTGTACGGCACGGTGCACATGCTGAAGCCGGGCACGGCCTGGGGCTCGGACAAGGTTGACGCCGCCTTCGACAGCGCCTCGGACCTCTGGCTCGAGATCGCCGATCCGAACGACCAGAGCGAACTGGGGCCGTTGATCCGACAGTACGGCGTCCAGCCCGGCCAGCCGCTGTCCAGCTGGCTGACCCCCGAGGAGAAGACGGCGCTCGACGCCGCCGTGCGCGCCACCGGCATGGAGCCCGCGCAGATCGATCCGTTCCGTCCGTGGTTCGCCGCCCTGATGATCGCCACCGGTCCGCTGACTGTAGCGGGCTTCGACCCGGCGCTCGGCGTCGAACTGAACCTGCGCGCCCGAGCGGTGGAGGCGGGCAAGCCGATCCACGGCCTTGAGACGGTGGGCCAGCAGATGCGCGGCCTCGCGCTGATGAGCGACGACAATCAGAAGGTCTATCTGCGTCACTATCTGAAGACCTGGAACGCCGTCGCGGGCGATCTCGATCGCCTCGTCGCCGGTTGGATCGCGGGAGACGAGACCGCCCTGGCGGAGTTCGCGCTGGAGAACGGTCGTGCGATCTCGGAAGAGACGCACCAGACCTTCCTGGCCCGCCGCAATGCCGACTGGGCCGGTCAGATCGAGACCCTGCTCAAGGGTTCGGGCGTCAGCTTCATCGCCGTGGGAGCGGGACACCTGGCCGGCGACGACAGCGTGCAGGAGATGCTGGCCGCGCGCGGTGTGACCGTGACGCGCGAATAGGAGCGGACGTCAGGGCGGGGCCGTTCCGGTACGAGCGGCCCTTTCGCCTAGGCGCGTTTGCGCCGCGCCAGCGTGGCGCCGCCGTCCGTCGGCGGCGTCAGTTGCGTCTGCCCGGAGGCGGCGCGGGCCAGGCGCAGGAAGCCGTCCAGGTCGATGACCTCGGCGCGGTCCTCGGGGCTGATGCCGGCGGCTTCGCACAGGTCGGCGCCGCCCAGCGGCTTCAGGCTGGAGCGCAGCATCTTGCGGCGCTGGCCGAAGGCGGCGGCGGTGACCCGTTCCAGCGCCTTCAGCAGGGCGGCGTCGGGGCGATCAGCCCTGGGGACCAGATGCACCACGGCGCTGGCGACCTTGGGCGGCGGGGTGAAGGCGGCGGCGGGCAGGTGCATGACCAGCTTGGCTTCCGCCACGGCCTGCGAGATCACCGCCAGCCGGCCGTAGGCGTCCTCGCCGGGCTTCGCCACCACGCGCTCGGCGACCTCCTTCTGGAACATCAGGGTCAGGGACAGCGGCGTCCACGGCCCGGTCAGCCATTTGATCAGCAGCGGTGTGCCGACGTTGTAGGGCAGGTTGGAGACCAGGTGGGCGGGGCCTTCGACCAGCTCGGCCTCCTTCACCTTCAGCGCATCGGCCTCGACGATCGTCAGGCGGCCGTCGCCGTCTTGCAGTTCGGTCAGCAGGGGGATGAAGCGCGGGTCCTTCTCGACCAGCACCACCTTGCCGGCGTCGCTCTCCAGCAGGGCGCGGGTCAGGCCGCCGGGGCCGGGTCCGACCTCGATCACCGCGCGGCCCTCGAACGGTCCGGCCAGCCGCACGATCTTGCGCGTCACATTGAGGTCGAGCAGGAAATGCTGGCCGAAGCTCTTCTTCGCCGCGAGGCCGTGCGCGTCGAGGTGTTCGCGAATGGAAAGGTCGGCGGTCACGGACGCTGCTTAGCCCGCCGCGCGCGCCGCCGCCATCATTCCGGCGAGGCGGATGGCGGCGATCAGGCTGTCGGCGCGGGCGACGCCCTTGCCGGCGATCTCGAAACCGGTGCCGTGATCGGGAGAGGTGCGGACCACGGGCAGGCCCAGCGTCGCATTCACCCCGCCCCAGAAGTCCAGCGTCTTCACCGGGATCAGGGCCTGGTCGTGATACATGCAGATGGCTGCGTCGTAGGCGGCGCGGGCCTCGTCATGGAACATGGTGTCGGCGGGCAGGGGGCCGGCCACGTCCATCCCCTCGGCCCGCAGGATCTGGATCGCCGGGGCGATGACCTCGATCTCCTGCAGCCCCAGGGCGCCGCCTTCGCCCGCGTGCGGGTTCAGGGCGGCGACGGCCAGGCGCGGGCGGGCGATGCCGAAGTCGCGCTTCATCGACTCGTGGACCACCCGCGCGGTGCGCAGGATGCGTTCGGCGGTGACCAGCTCGGGCGCCTCGGCCAGGGGCACGTGGATCGTCACCAGGCAGACGCGAAGGTCGGCCGCCGTCAGCATCATGACCGGGCCGCGCGTGCCGGCGTAGGGCGCGTCGGCGGTCAACTCGGCGATGAACTCGGTGTGGCCGGGGAAGCGGAAGCCGGCGGCGTACAGCGGCGCCTTGGCGATGGGGGCGGTGACCACGCCCGAGGCTTCGCCGGACAGGGCCAGGTTGACCGCCTGCTCGATCCAGTCGGCGACGGGACCGGCGTTGGCGGGCTCGGGCCGGCCGGGGCTGACCGGAGCGGGCAGGGGCTGGTCCAGCACCGGGACGGCGCGAGCGAAGACGGCGGCGGCCTCGCTGAGGTGTGGAATGGACTGGACCGGCTGCCCCTGCGCCCGCAGCAGGGCGGCGTCGCCGATGACGGCGAAGACCGGCCCCGTCTCGCGCAGGGCGGCCCAGGCGCGCGCGATGATCTCGGGCCCCACGCCCGCCGGTTCTCCCATCGAGAGAGCCAGCGGCGCGGGCGCCGCGGTCACTGCTTGTACTCGATCAGGGCGTCGTTGCGCAGGTCACGCATATAGCGGCGGCCCAGGGTGGCGATGTTCTGGCGGAAGATCTGGTTCTCGACCGTGCGGGCGTCAGGCGCCTCGCTGCCGCCCACGCGACGGCCGCAGACGGCCAGCAGGTGAACGCCCAGCGGGGTGCGCACCGGCGAGCTGATCGTGCCAATCTCGGCCGAGCGGGCGACCTGCTGGAACTGCGGCGCCAGGTTCTGGACATCGGATTCGCCCAGATCGGAGCCCAGCAGACCCTGTTCCGAGCTCGCCCGGGCCTGGATGTTGTCGCAGGTCAGCTGGCCGCGGATGGCCTCCAGCCGTTGCGTCGCGGCGGCCACGTCGGCCTCCGACGCCGTTTCGGGCAGTTCGATCATGATCTGCTTCATGGCGACCAGGCTGGTCGAGGCGCCGTCGCGCTTGTCACGCATGTAGATGATGTAGACGCCGCCCTCGACCGGGATGGGACGCGACAGCTGTCCGGCGTCCAGCTGGTCGAGCGCCTGCTGCAGGGCGGGCTGGACAGTGCCCTCGACGACCCAGCCGGCGTCGCCGCCGCGGGTGGCCGACGGGGCGGCCGAGAACTGCTGGGCGACGTTCTGGAAGGGCGCGCCCTGGACCATCTGGGCCACCAGCTGGTTGGCGCCGTTGAGCGCGGCCTGCTGACCGCCGACGCGGCTGGCCTCGATGTAGATCTCGCCGATCAGATACTGCTTCTTGGCCGCGGCCTCGTTGACCTGACGCAGGGCCGCGTCGATGGCGGCGCGGCTGGCGCGGGCGCGGCTCTGGAAACGACCGCCGACCAGCCGGGACCAGCCGATCTGGGTGCGGAGCTGGTCACGGAAGGTCGAGGTGCGGATGCCGCCTTGGGCCAGATACTGGAGGTAGTTTTCGGGCGTGGTGCCGACTTCCCGCGCCATGTCCGCGATCTCGGAGTCCACGTCCGCGTCTGGGACCTTCAGGTCCTCGTACTTGGCCAGTTCCTGATTCTGCAGGCGTTCGTCGATCAGGACGCTCATGGCCTGCTGCTGGATCGCCGGAAGGTTTTCGGCGGTCGGCTGCACCTGGGTCATGGCGATCAGCAGCAGCATGCGCTGGCGCAGATCGAAGCCGGTGATGACGCTGTCGTTGACCGTGACCAGAATGCCGTCGGCGAGCTGGAACTGCGGCGCGGCGGCCGGAGCGGCCGGCGGAGCCTGCTCGGCCGCTGGATTCAGCGTGCCCGCGGCGGCGGGGGCCTGTCCCGGAGCGGTCTGGGCCACGGCCGAACCGGCCAGCAGGGCGGCCAAAGCCACGCCCGTCAAATAACGCTGCAAACGCATGTCAGTCCTGGTTCCTCAAGCGGCGCCGTCCGGTTCGACCGCGGGAATTGTACGCTTCGCGCAGCCCGAGTCGCGCGTCGGTCAGCGCCCGTCGCCCTGTCCATAACCTGTACCGCCGAAAGTGGCGAGGTTTAGGCGGATATAGATGCCTTCGGACGGTCCGCTCGGCCGTACGCTCGTGTTGTCGCGGCGCCACCCGATCTCGAAACGGAAGCAATCGTCGTCAAACAGCAGGCCGACTTCGGACCGGGTGATGATGTTGCGCTCCAGATCGGCGACGCCTGCGGCGGCCACCCCCCAGTTGCCGTAGACGAACTGCTGCCCCGCGACCTGAACGAATTCGTAGTTCCGGTTCTCGGGTCCCGCGAGCGGGTTGGAGCGATCGACGACGTAGCTCATCGTCCCCTGGTTGCGCAGGCCCCAGCGGCCGTCGACGGCCAGTTCGGCGCGGCGGATGTCGCCTGAGGAATCGACGGTGGCGTGGCCCCAGCCGCGAATGCGGTCCGACGGCGAGAAGCTGCCCTGCACGACCCAGTCCGAGGTATCGGCCGACAGACCGGTGGGGTCATAGAGGCGGGTCGGCGCGTCCGGCACCGGGACCAGGAATTCCGTCTGTTCGCCGTCCCGGAAGCTGCGGCCGACGAACAGGCTGGCCTGGCGGCTGTCGCCCCAGCGCACGGTGGCCTTGGCGCCGGTGGTCAGGCGCAGGCCGCCCTCCACCAGGTCGTAGCCGGGGAAGCGGTCGATCCGGAACAGCGAGCTTTCGTCCAGCTCCACGGTCGCGCTGTCCTCGTTGGGAATGCGGACGTCGAGGTCGGGATCGGTCGACATCGACAGCTGGGCCATCGGCTCGATGATCAGGTCGGCGCCCGGCCCCAGGCGGCGGATCAGCGGATAGGAGACGTCCAGCCCCACGGTGGCGCGGGTCCGGCTGATGGTGTCGCCCTCGATGCCCAGCACCGGCGGCAGGTCGCTGACCGAATAGACATCGGCGCGCACGTCGACGAAGGGCTCCCAGCGCAGGCCGATCGGCGAGATCAGGACCCGGCGCCATTCGGCCTGGCCGGAGATCCGGCGGCTGTCGACGCCGGGATAGCCGAGGGTCGGGCCGGCCGGGATGACGCCGGGGCGCAGGACCGGGCTGCCGATATAGTCGTCGCGCGACAGGGACACGGCCGAACCGCGCAGGCGCAGGCGTCCGCCCAGCACCGGACCGTCAGGCTCCCACCGGGCTTCGATCAGCGGCGCCACATAGGGCAGGTCGCCGTCGCTCTCGAACACGTTCAGCGCCGGCGTGATGAGGCTGAATTCCTTCACCCGCAGGCTCTGGATCGAGAAGGCGGCGATGGACAGGTAGGACCGCTCGGTCTGATGCTCGGCGTAGATCTGCGAGATCAGGCGGCGTTCGTCGCCGTAGTAGAGACCGTTGTCCTGATAGGGCGAGCGGACGTCGTAGCGGTCGAACAGGGTCTTGTCCGAGGTGCGCTCGGCCGTGAAGCCCCACCGCCAAGGACCCGCCGGGTCGAAGGCGCCGTAGCCCAGGAAGTAGCTGCGGCTGGTCAGGTCGCCGAAGCGCACGTCGTTCTCGACGGTCCCGTCGCCGTCGAGGTCGAAATTGCCGAAATTGCGCTCGTAGGTGTAGCCGCCGCGCAGGACCAGCGTGCCGTCAGCGAAGCGGCGGCGCCATTGCAGGTTCACGAACGGTGCGACGTCGGTGTTGAACTGCGGGCTGATCAGCCAGTCTTCGGACGGCGATATGACCTGCAGATAGGGAACCTCGACGCTGACGCCCCGGCCTTCGTCATAGCTGGGGATCGGGACCAGGAAGCCCGAGGCGCGGTCGACCGTGGGGTCGGGGTGCGAGAAGACGGGCAGGTAGAA
>NZ_JAHFPF010000125.1 GCF_023259385.1 Brevundimonas sp.
CGTGGTCGGATCGTGGATCGGCAAGAGCGCCAACGCCGGCATTTCGCCGGAACAGATCGCCGGCGTTCTGGGGTCCGGTCCCATCGGCGATTTCGCCGCCAAACTGGGCATTTCGCCGGAGCAGGCCAGCGAGACGCTGGCGGGCCTGTTGCCCGAGGCCATCGACCGGCTGACGCCGGGCGGCTCCGTCGACGGGGCGGGCGACCTGCTGGACAAGCTGCCCGGCGGTCTCGGCGACATGATCGGCGGCTTCCTGAAGCGCTAGAACGAAACCGGGTTGAGCGGACGCCGTCCGGCTCGACCCGGGTTTCAGTAGACCACGCCGGTCAGATACAATCCTTCGGACGGCGCGACCGGCCCGCAGGCGTTGCGGTCGCGCGCCTCAAGCGCCTTGGCCACATCCTCGACCGCCCAGCGGCCCAGGCCGACTTCGGCCAGAGTCCCGGTCATCGACCGCACCTGGCGATGCAGGAAGCTGCGCGCCTCGAACACCAGATGCACCTCTTCGCCCGCGCGGGTGACGCGGGCCACGTCCAGCGTCTTCTCCGGCGACTTGGACTGGCAGTTCACGTCCCGGAAGGTGGTGAAGTCGTGCAGGCCGACCAGCGCCTGGGCCGCCGCGTGCATGGCCTCGGCGTCCAGCGGCTTCTTCATGTGCCAGACCCGCCCCAGATCCAGCGCCGGACGGCCAGGCCGGTTCAGGATGCGATACAGGTAGCGCCGTCCCGTCGCCGAGAAGCGGGCGTGCCAGTCGTCGTCCACCCCGACGCAGTCCAGCACCGACACCTCTTCCTCGATCAGGTGGGCGTTCATGGCGTTCATGACCGTGTGCTCGGGCCAGGCCTTGTCCAGGTCGAAGCTGACCACCTGTCCGGTCGCATGCACGCCGGTGTCGGTGCGGCCGGCGGCGGCGAGGCGCAGCGTCTGGCCCGAGAAGGCCTTGATCGCGGCCTCCAGCGCGCCCTGCACGGTCGGCTGGCCGGGCTGGGCCTGGAAGCCGTTGTAGCCCGAGCCGTCGTACTCGACCGTGAGCCGGTAGCGCGGCATTACGCCAGCACCGTACCGGCGGGCAGCGAAAACCCGCGCAGCATCTCGTCGGCGGCCTGCGCCGCCTTGCCTTCGCGCTGGACACGGATCAGACGCACCGCGCCCTCGCCGCAGGCGACGTTCAGGCCCTCGCCGTCCAGCACCTCGCCGGGGGTCGCGCCGCCCCGCGGGCTGACGGACGAGAGCAGGGCCTTGATCCGCACCGGGCCGTCGGCGCCCGGCGCCTCGAACCAGGCGCCGGGGAAGGGCGACAGGCCGCGGATATGGGCGTCCACCTCGGCGGCGGGCCGGGACCAGTCGATGCGGGCCTCGGCGGGGGTGATCTTGCGGGCGTAGGTCGGCTCGCCGGCCTGTTCCGTGCCCTCGGCGCCGCCGCGCTCGATGGCCGCCAGGGCGCGGGGCCACAGGCTGGCGCCGGTGTGGGACATGCGTTCCGACAGGGTGGCGGCGGTGTCGTCGGCGCGGATGTCGAGGATTTCGGACAGCAGGATCGCGCCCTCGTCCAGGCCCTCGGACATGCGCATGATCTGGACGCCGGTCTGTTTGTCCCCGGCCATGATGGCGCGCTGGATCGGCGCGGCGCCGCGCCAGCGGGGCAGCAGAGAGCCGTGCAGGTTGAAACAGCCCAGACGCGGCGCTTCAAGCACCTCGGTCTTCAGGATCTGGCCGTAGGCGACCACGCAGGCGGCGTCGACGTCCAGGCTCTGGAAGTCGGCGATGGCCTCGGGCGCCTTCATCGAGGCGGGGGTGAAGACCGGCAGGCCCATGGTCTCGGCGAAGGCGTGCACCGGTGACGGGGTCAGCTTCTGGCCGCGGCCGCGCGGCTTGGGCGGCTGGGAATAGACGGCCACGACCTCATGGCCGCTGGCGATGATTTCGGCCAGCGACGGCACGGCGAAGTCCGGGGTGCCCATGAAGGCGAGGCGCATGGCGACCGATCCAGTCAGTAGAAGCGGCGGCTCTAGCAGAAACCGCGTTCAAATCGCGAGCCTTGGAGCGGATACGCCCTCAAGCAGCGAGCCGCCTGGGACGTTAGTCCCAGCGAGTGAAGACGCCGCCGCCCTCATCCCATTCGCCGCCCGCGTCCAGCGCGTCGTCGAAGTCGAGCAGGCGGTCCAGCAGGACGCCGGCGATCACGCCCACGGCGGCGACGCCGACCAGGGTGACGACCGAGGCGACGCCGACCTTCTCGTTGCGGGTCAGTCGGCGACGGCCGCGCGGGTCGATGATGCGGTCGCGGTTGCGTTTGATACGGGCCATCAGGCGGCGAGCCTCGCGGCCTTCTTCACCTTGGCGACCGCGCGCTCGCGCTTCAGCCGCGACAGGTGGTCGATGAACAGGACGCCCTCAAGGTGATCCATCTCGTGCTGGATGCAGACGGCGAACAGGCCCTCGGCCTCTTCCTCGACCGCCTCGCCGGCGTAGTTCAGGTAGGTCAGGCGCACACGGGCGGGGCGTTCGACGGCGTCATAATACTCCGGCACCGACAGGCAGCCCTCCTCATAGGTGAACAGCTCTTCCGACGACCAGACGATCTCGGGGTTCACGAAATGGCGGGGATTGGGCTTGCGGGCCTCGGGGTCGTCGCCCTCGACCGGGTCGCCGTCGCCCAGGTCCATGACGATGACGCGGCGGGTGTCGCCGATCTGCACCGCGGCCAGGCCGATGCCCGGCGCGGCGTACATGGTGTCCAGCATATCGTCCATCAGGCTACGCAGCTCATCCGTCACCGGTCCCTCGACCGGCGTGGAGATCTGCTTCAGCACCGACAGGTCGGCGGGGTTGTCGATGGTCAGGATGCGACGGACGGCCATGCCCGCGAGGTAGGCGCGCAGGGCCGAAAGGTCAAGATTTCCGACGGTTTCGTAGGGTTATCCGGCCGCGTTGTCGGCGACGGGCAGGGGGCGGGGCTTCCGGTCCTGGTCGATGGCGACATAGGTGAAGACGCCTTCGGTCACGCGCATGGACTCGGCTTGGGCGTGGTTGCGCGGCCGTTTCCAGGCCTCGACGTGGACCCGGATCGAGGTCCGGCCCGTCTTGACCACCCGGGCGTAGATCGAGACCTCGTCGCCGACCGAGACCGGCTGGTGGAAGACCATGCCGTCGATGGCGATGGTGGCGCAGCGGCCCTGCGCCAGTTCGAAGGCCGGGGTGGCGCCGGCCAGGTCCATCTGGGCCAGCAGCCAGCCGCCGAAGATGTCGCCTTCCGGATTGGTGTCGGCGGGCATGGCGATCACCCGGCCGACGGGCTGGCCGGTGGGACGGGTCGGCAGATCAGGGTGGCTCAAGGTTCGGCTCCGGGCCTCAGGGCAGGCTCATATCCGCCGCCCGCCGGGGAACCGCAAGCGGTCAGGCGTCGGTGGGCGGCGATGCCGACAGGCCCATGCGGACCAGGGCGGAAAGGCTGGCGGCCTGCATCTTGTCCATGACCTTGGAGCGGAAGATCTCCACGGTGCGCGGGCTGATCGACAGCAGCAGGGCGATCTCCTTGTTCGACCGACCCAGGATCAGGGCGTCGAACACCTGGTGCTCGCGCGGCGTCAGGGTGGCCAGCCGGCGGTCGACCTCCAGCCGCTGCTCCTGCCGGGCCGAGATGTGGTCCAGCTGGTCCAGCGCGCCCTTGACCGTCTCGATCATGCGGGTGGGGTCGAAGGGCTTTTCGATGAAGTCGATGACCCCGGCCTTCATCAGATGCACCGCCATCGGCACGTCGGCGTGGCCGGTGAAGACGATCACGGGCCAGACGCGGTCGGTCATCTCGCTGAGGCGGCGCACCACCTCTGCGCCGTCCATGCCCGGCATGCGGATGTCGGTGATGACGCACGCCGAGCGGTCTTCCGGCAGGTTGGCGAAGAAGTCGGCGCCGCTGGCGAAACCCCGGGCCCGCACGCCCTCGGCGCGCAGCAGGTGCAGCAGGGAGTCGCGGACCGCCGCGTCATCGTCGATCACGAACACCGAATGCCGGATGTTGCTCATGCCTCTTCAGTCTCCTGCGGCAACTCAATCGAGAAGGCGGCGCCGCCCAGATCGCTGCGCCCCACGGACAGGGCGCCGCCGTGGCTCTCGACGATGGTGCGTGTGACGGACAGGCCCAGGCCCATGCCCGACGACTTGGTGGTGGTCATCGGACGGAAGACGGCCTCGATGTCGTCACCGGGAATGCCGGGGCCGCTGTCTTCAACCGTCAACCGATAACCTCCGCCGTCCAAGGACTGGCCGCGGATCACCACAACGGATTGCGCCTGATCCGCCACCGCCTCGGCGGCGTTGCGGACCAGGTTGATCACGGCCTGTTGAAACTGGATACGCTCGGCTCGCACGATATCGTCGGAATCGTCGACGTCTGTGCGAATCTCGACCCCCCTATCGCGGGCAATAAGGGCGAAAGCTGGACCCAAATCCTCGATCATGGAAGAAATTCTCTCGCTCTCCAGTCGACGGGTGCCGGTGACCAGCATGTCCCGCATGCGCCGGATAATGCTCCCGGCCCTGAGCACCTGCCCCTTGGCCAGGTCCAGGGTCCTGGCGGCGCTCTGGCCGATCAGCCCGGCCCGCTCGATGTCGCGCTGGCTGGCCTGCATATAGGTGGTGGCGGCGCTGAGCGGTTGGTTCAGCTCATGCGCCAGGGTGGCGGCCATCTCGCCCAGCGAGTTCAGGCGCCAGACGCGGTTCAGCTGGATGTCCAGATCCCGGGCCCGCTCGGTGGCCATCTCCGCCTCGGTCAGGTCGGTGATGCAGACCGCGGCGTAATCCTCCTCCGAGGCCATGGGCATGACGCCCATCTGCAGGCTCAGGATCAGGGGCCGCCCGTCGGGACGGCGGCCGATCCAGTGGCCGGTCGGCGCCTCCAGCGGACCGTTGGAGGCCTTGCCGTCCAGCCGTTGCAGATCGAAGCCGTGGACCAGCTCTCCGAAGGACCGGTCGGCGGTCTCGAAGCTGTCGATCCCGAACAGGCTGGCGGCGGCCGGAGTCAGGCGGCGGATCTGGCCCTCGCGGCCCAGGATGACCACCGGCACGGTGGCCAGCACCGTATCCAGCACGGCGTTGCGGCCCGCCAGCGTGCGGGTCAGCTCCATGGAGCGGCGGTGCATGCGGCGCTGGGCCCAGCAGATCTCGGCCACCAGCCAGCCCACGACCACGAACAGGCCGGCGTTGACCAGGGTGTCGGCCAGGCTCTCGCGGCTCACCAGCATGACATTGCCCGCGATCGACAGGGCGATGGCCAGGGCGGTCGGCGCGCGGCGCGCCAGCATGGCGGTGATGACCACCGCCGGCACCAGCGGCAGGTAGTAGAAATGGCCGAAGAGCTCGAGCACGGCCCTGAGGGCGAAACAGGCCAGAACGGCCCCGATCGCCAGCAGATAGGCCCGCCATCCCCGGTAGGACCGGGTGGTCGCCATGGAGAACAGGATCTCCGACGCCGAGCGCTTGCCTGTCACATCGTGCAGATCGAGTCCGGTGATCGGATCGGCCCCTCCCTCTGCCGGAACCTCTGTTCCGCTGGAGTCAGGCATAACAACAATCCGCATAAGGGAAAATACGTATAGGGCCCGCTCTCATGAGAAAGCGGGCGTCTGGCGTTTGGGGGGGAGCCCTCGGGTGGATTTTTTGCGCCGAGCGGCGCGGCCGCTGCGGGACAGACCTTTCTTTGAAGGGTCTGCGCGATCTCGGCAAGCAGTTCTCAAGTCGGTTAAGGATCAATCAAAGTAAACAGCAACTACGTAGTCCTACGTATTCGTACGGTTTTGTACGTACCGTTGAGTTTACGAAGAATATTAGCGTTACCCGGATTATGTCCCAAACAAACCGGGGTAAGAATGTCCTCCTTCAATCTTCAAGTTGTGCGCCGGACCGGCGCCCTCTTCACGGCGGCCTTCGCGGCTGTCCTCTTCATCGCCGGCCCTGCCGCGGCCGATCCTGAATTCAGCGGCCAGGTCGGCGTGGCCAGCGAATACGTCGGTAAAGGCCTCGGAAAGAGCAACGGCGAGGTCGCCTGGTCGGGCGAGTTCGAGGTCGCCCAGGGCGCCTTCCACGCCAGCGTTTTCGCCTCGACCGCCGAGCTGTCGCAGGGTTCCGATTCCGAAATCATCACGACTGTGGGTTGGGCGCCGGAAGCGCTCGGCTTCGAGTTCGACTTCGCCGTCCTTAACCGTGACCTGCCCGGAACGGCGGCGAACGTGGATTCCAATTATTGGGAATATCAGGCGGATGTGTCGCGCAGCATCGGCCCGGTCAGCGGCCGTTTTCGCGTGAACTACACCCCGGACGGCTTCGCCGGGACCAAGGAGGCCTGGTGGGTCGAAGCCCAGGCCGCCTACAAAATCGCGCCCAAGACCAAGGCTTCGGCCGCCGTCGCCACCCGCCGCGCCCACGGCGGCGCCGACTACACCGCCTGGAACGTCGGCGTGAAGCAGAAGCTGACCGACGCCGTCTCGGCCGACCTGCGTTGGTACGACACCGACGAGCATGACCTGGGCGAGCCTTACGAGGGCCGACTGGTCGCCGCTCTCACCTTCGCATTCTGACTCCACTCCGAACGTTCGAGGCTTATCCAGTGAATTTCCTGAACAACATGCCCGTCGGCCGGAAGCTGTTCCTGGCCTTCGCCTGCGTCCTGACGGCGATCGCCGTCATGGGCGTTTTCACCTTCCTTCAGCTGGTGGCCCTCGACAAGGCCGGCGCCGAACGTTCAGTCGCTAACCAGATGGTGCGCTCGGCCGCCGCCGCCGAGTTTTACCTGGCCCGCCAGGAGAACAGTTTCCGCGGCTATCTGCTCACCGGCGACGAGTACTATGTCCAGCGCGCCACGGCGCACCGGCAGTCGTTCAAGAACGCGGTCAAGGAACTTGAAGAGAGCGCCGGCCCGGCGCTGAAGGATGAGGTCGCGTCGCTGGAGCGCACCGCCGACGCCTGGTTCGAACACGTCGTCACCCAGGGCGGCGCCCTGGCTCGCAATCCGGAGACCCGTGCCCGCGCCGTGGCCATGGTCGGCCGCAGCGGTTCCGCCGATCAGGTCATGGAGCCGGTCGAAAGCGCGCTAGACTCGCTCAAGGAACACAACATGGCCGAGCTGGAGCGCGTCCGCGCGGTCCAGGCCGAGGCCTCGACCACCGCCAAATGGACCCTGGGCATCGGCATCGCCGCCGCCATCGTGCTGTCCATGCTGGCCGGTCTGGCCCTGACGCGCGGCATCGGCGGTCCGGTCATGAAGATGGTCGAACATATGAAACGCCTGATGGGCGGCGACACCGCGCTGCAGGTGCCGGAAGCCACGCGCAAGGACGAGTTCGGCGCCATGGGCCAGGCGATCATCGCCTTCCGCGACGCCGCCGTCGACAAGATCCGCGTCGAGGCCGAAGCCGCCGACGCCCGTGAGAAGGCCGAGGCCGAACGCCGCCGCAACCTGACCGCCACCGAGGCCGCGGCCGAGGAACAGGCCGCCGTCGTCACCGCTCTGGCCGAAGGCCTGGAGAAGCTCAGCGCCGGCGACCTGACCTACCGTCTGACCCAGACCTTCCCGTCCGACTATGTGAAGCTGCAGTCCGACTTCAACGCGGCCATGGCCCAGCTGAAGGACGCCATGTCGGTGGTCGTCTCCAACGTCTCGGCCATCCGGTCCGGCTCGGGCGAGATCAGCCACGCCGCCGACGATCTGTCGCGCCGCACCGAACAGCAGGCCGCCTCGCTTGAGGAAACCGCCGCCGCGCTGGATCAGATCACCGCCACCGTCAACAAGACCGCCTCGGGCGCCCGTCAGGCCTCCAGCGTGGTCCAGGGCGCGCGCGGCGACGCCGAGACCTCGGGCGTGGTGGTTCGTGACGCCGTCGAGGCCATGAGCGCCATCGAACGGTCGGCCCAGCAGATCAGCCAGATCATCGGCGTGATCGACGAAATCGCCTTCCAGACCAACCTGCTGGCCCTGAACGCGGGCGTTGAAGCCGCCCGCGCCGGCGACGCCGGCCGCGGCTTCGCGGTCGTCGCCTCCGAGGTCCGGGCCCTGGCCCAGCGTTCGGCGGAAGCGGCCAAGGAGATCAAGACCCTGATCTCGGCCTCGACCAACCAGGTGGCGTCGGGCGTGCAACTGGTCGGCCAGACCGGCGAGGCCCTGCAACGCATCGTCGGCCGCGTCGCCGAGATCGACAGCCTGGTCTCCGAAATCGCCGCCTCGGCGCAGGAGCAGGCCACCGGCCTCCAACAGGTCAACACCGCCGTCAACCAGATGGATCAGGTGACCCAGCAGAACGCCGCCATGGTCGAGGAATCGACCGCCGCCAGCCACTCGCTGTCGCAGGAAGCCGAAAGCCTGGCCAACTCGGTGTCGCGCTTCCGCATCGGCGACGGCAGCGTCCAGACGCGCGCCCCGGCGCCGGCTCCGCGCTCCCACGCCCACGCCCCGGTTCCGCAGATGCGGGCCACGGGACGCGGCGGCGCCGCCCTCAAGCCGCAGGCCGTCGAGGACGGCTGGGAGGAGTTCTGATGAGCAACGCCGCCGGTCACTCCCTCGTCCTTCCCGCCGTGCTCGACATCCGCGCGGCGGGGCCCCTGCAGGCCGACCTGCTGGCCGTTCGCGGCCAGCCCCTGACCCTCGACGCCTCGGCGGTCGAGCGTCTGGGCGGCCTGTGCCTTCAGGTTCTGCTGTCGGCCCGCGCCCTGTGGGCGGCAGACGGTCAGCTCCTGACCGTGACGACCGGCGACGGCGCCGCCTTCTCCGACCAGTGGGCCGCGTTCGGCGCGGCCGCCTTCGACACCGTTCCTCTGGGAGCTCCCGCGTGACCAAGACCGTTCTGACCGTCGACGATTCCCGCACCATGCGCGACATGCTGCTGATGGCTCTGGAGGGGGCGGGTTACCGCGTCATCCAGGCCGTCGACGGCGTTGACGGCCTGGAGGTCCTCGCCGCCAACGGCGCGGACATCATCATCACCGACATCAACATGCCCCGGATGGACGGCTTCGGCGTCATCGAGGGCGTGCGCGCCGATCCGAACCATCGCCACACCCCGGTGCTGGTGCTGACCACCGAGAGCGACGCCGAGAAGAAGGCCCGCGCCCGCGCCGCCGGCGCGACGGGCTGGATCGTCAAACCCTTCGACCCGGTGAAGCTGGTGGACGCCGTCCGCCGCGTCGCCGCCTGAGGCAGAGGTAAACGTGGACGCGTTCGAAGCGATCAAGGCGACCTTCTTCCAGGAATGCGACGAGCTGCTCGCCGACCTGGAGGCCAAGCTGCTGGTGCTCGAGTCGGGTCAGACCGACAACGAGACCATCAACGCCGTCTTCCGGGCCGTTCACTCGGTCAAGGGCGGCGCCGGGGCCTTCGGGCTGGAGGCGTTGGTCCGGTTCGCCCACGTCTTCGAGACGCTGATGGATGAGCTGCGCGCGGGACGTAAGGAGTGCGACGACATCACAGTCCGCACCCTGCTGCGCGCCTCCGACGTGCTGGCCGACCACATCGCGGCCGCGCAGGGACGTATCCCCGAGGTCGACGAGGTCCGCTCCGCCGGCCTGGTCGCCGAAATGGAGGTCCTGACCCACGGCGAGGCCTCGGTTCCCGACGCCGCCGCCGAGGACGAGGACGACGATTTCGGCTTCGTTCCCCTGACCGTCGGCCTGCCGTCGCTGGATCTGCCGTCGTTGGACCTGGCGTCGCTCGACCTGCCGCCGCTGGCCGCGCCGGCCTCGGCCGCCTCCGGCTGGCGCGTGGTCTTCCGGGCGCACGGCGCCATGTACGCCAACGCCAACGAGACCGGCCTGCTGTTGCGCGAACTGGGCCGTCTGGGACCGATCTCGGTCACGCTGGACGACAGCGCC
>NZ_JAHFPF010000341.1 GCF_023259385.1 Brevundimonas sp.
CCAAGTTCCAGCGCGTCTTCGCCGCCGCGCGCGAGCTGGGCCTGAAACTGTGCGCCCACGCCGGGGAGGAAGGCCCGCCGGCCTATGTCCACGAGGCGCTGGACCTGCTGCACATCGACAGGATGGACCACGGCAATCGCTCGATGGAGGACGAGGCCCTGGTGGAGCGGCTGGCGCGCGAGCAGATGACCCTGACCGTCTGCCCGCTGTCGAACCTGAAGCTCTGCGTGGTCGACGACCTGAAGAACCACCCCGTGCCGGAGATGCTGCGCCGGGGCCTGCACGTCACCCTGAACTCGGACGACCCGTCCTATTTCGGCGGGTATGTGAACGACAACTACAGCCGGCTGGCGGCGGCGGTGGGGCTGACGAAGGATCAGGTGACGCTGTTGGCGCGGAACAGTTTCGAGGGGTCGTTCCTGGGCGAGACTGAAAAGGCGGCGTTCCTGGCTGAGGTGGATGCCTACGCGGCGGTCTGACGCCATCCCATCCCCCACCCGTCATCCTCGGCCTTGTGCCGAGGATGACGGATCAAAGAGTGCGCCAAACATCACTTTATCTTCCCGACGCTAAATGTTCCTGATATGTTCCGTTTATGGAACAGGCGAACGAAGACAGCGCGGGCCTACGCTGGCTGTTCGTCGATCTGAACGCTTTCTTCGCCAGCGTCGAGCAGCAGATGAACCCGGACTGGCAGGGCAGACCTGTCATCGTCCGGCCAGCGATGAGCGAATACACCGGGGCCATCGCCGCCAGCTATGAAAGCAAGGCCTGGGGCGTCCACACGGGGATGCGGGTGTCAGAGGCGCGCAAACTGTGCCCCGGCCTGATCGTCGCCGAGGCGCGGCCGGACCTCTATGTCGCGGTCCACAAGAAGATCATGGCCGAGATCGACCGCCACGTGCCTGTGTGGAAGGTCGGCTCCATCGACGAATGTTCGTGCGAACTGCTCGGCCCCGAACGGCAGGAGGCGAACGCCGTCGCCCTGGCTCGACGGATTCAGGCCGGCATCCTGGAGAATGTCGGCGACTGTCTGCGCTCGTCCATCGGGCTGGCCCCGTCGCGGTTCCTGGCCAAGACCGCCTGCGGCATGAAGAAGCCGGCCGGGTTGACCATCCTGAGAGCGAACGAACTGCCCGGCCCGCTGCTGGACCTGCCGCTGTCGAAATATCCCGGCATAGGCCCGCGGATGCGACTGCGGCTGGAGGCGGCGGGCGTCGCGGACACCGCAGGCCTGTGGACCATGAGCGCCCGGCAGGCGCGCGCGGTCTGGAACAGTATCGAGGGCGAACGCATCTGGCGTGGCCTGCATGGCCTGGACAGCGAGCCGACGCCGGAGAAGCCCCCGGCCTCCATCAGCCACAGCCACGTCCTGGCCCAGGCCATGCGGACCCCGGACAAGGCGCGCGCCGTGGCGCGGCGGCTGGTGGTCAAATGCGGGGCGCGGCTGCGGCGAATGGGCCTGACGGGGGCGAGCCTGACCCTGCATCTGGACATGGGACCGAAGGCGACGCCCAGAAGCGACCGGCGAGGCTGGGAGACGGCGGCTATGAGTTGCCCCGTCGCGCCGACGCAGGACACCTTCGCCCTGCTGACCGCGCTGGATGTCCTGTGGCGCAAGGTCGAGCCTGAGTTGGAGGCCGGACGGCTGAGCTATGTGGGTGTCGGGGTTCACGGGCTGAAATCCCGTGACGCCTTCGAGACGGACCTGTTCGATACCGGGCCGGATCAGGGCGGCGAGGCCCCGTCCCTGCGCCTGTCCCAGGCGCTGGACGCCCTCAATCGCCGCTATGGCAAGGACACCGTCAGCATCGGTCCCAAGGCGGGCCTGCCCGAATTCATCGGCGCCAAGATCGCTTTCACCCGCATTCCGGAGGCGGAGGATTTCTGGGAGTGAGCTGAGATCAACCCAGCAGGGCCGCAGCCTCAATGTCCGACACCCCCAGCGCCCGGAAACTGTCCCGCGCCGCCGCCGCCGTCTCAGGCGCGATCGCGCGGCTGGCGTCGGAGATGACCACGGCCTCGAAGCCTTCGCGCACCGCATCCTCCGCGGTGAAGCGGACGCAGTAGTCGAAGGCCAGGCCCGCGAGGAAGACCCGGGTCACGCCCAGGTCGCGCAGCAGGCCGGCCAGGCCCGTCGGGGTGCGATGGTCGTTCTCGAAGAAGCCGGAATAGGAATCGACCGCCGGGTGGTAGCCTTTGCGGATCACGGCCAGGGCCTTTTGCACCGTGGGTGCCGCGTCGGGATGGAAGTCGGCGCCGGGCGCGCCCTGGATACAGTGATCGGGCCACAGCATCTGGCGGCCGTAGGCGACCTCGATCTCGGTGAAGGGGGCCGCGCCGGGGTGGTTGGAGGCGAAGCTGATCTGGTCCGGCGTGTGCCAGTCCTGGGTCAGGATCACCCGGTCGAACCGGTCCGCCAGCCGGTTGATCAGGGGCATGATCCCCGCCCCGCCCGCGACCGCCAGAGCGCCGCCCTCGCAGAAGTCGTTCTGCGGATCGATGACCAGGAGGGCGTCTGTGGCGGCGATCTTCATCACACGCCCGCGTAGGCGTCGATCTCGTTGGCCGAGCCCAGGGCGACGGGGATGCGCTGGTGCAGGTGCTCGGGCTGGATGTCCAGGATGGGCTGCGTCCCGTCCGTCGTCGCCTTGCCCCCGGCCTGTTCGACCAGGAAGGCCATCGGATTGCCTTCGTACATCAGGCGCAGCTTGCCTGGCTTGTTGGGCTCGCGCTTGTCCCACGGATAGAGGAA